>NZ_JBKKAP010000104.1:0-86780 GCF_046714615.1 Paeniglutamicibacter sp. | reverse complement strand
TCTTATCATGGTGCTTGAGTTTTCGCGGCGGGGGGGGCGGCCCCACAAAATCCACCCGGGGCCCCGGACGGGTGTGGTGATGTCAGTCCGGGAAAGGGCTACTCGCCCTTGCCGACCTGCTCCTCTTCGGCAGCCTGTGCTGCCTTCGAGATCTTGTGCTCCTCGGCGGCGCGGCGGCCGGCAGGGGAAAGCAGCGAGGCAGCCGTGGCAATCACGATGGTGCCGAGGATGACCACCAGCGAGACGGTGATCGAGATTTCCGGCACCCACTCGATGTGCCGGCCACCATTGATGAACGACAACTCGTTGACGTGCATCGCGTGGAAGACCAGCTTGACGCCGATGAAGGCCAGGATGATCGACAGCGCGTGCTTGAGGTAGACCAGGCGGTCCATCAGGCCACCGAGCAGGAAGTACAGCTGGCGCAGGCCCATCAGCGCGAACAGGTTCGCGGTGAAGACGATAAACGGGGACTGGGTCAAGCCGAAGATCGCGGGGATCGAGTCCACGGCGAAGAGCAGGTCGGTCATGCCGATGGTCACGAAGACCATGACCATTGGGGTGAACATCTTCTTGCCGTCGATGACGGTGCGCAGCTTGTTGCCGTCGTATTCCTTGGAGATCGGCAGGTTCTTGGTCAGCTTGTAGACCAGGCCGTTGTTGGCGCCGTCGGACTCGTCCTCGCCATTGTCGGTGGCCTGCTTCCAGGCGGTCCACAGCAGGAACGCACCGAAGATGTAGAAGACCCACGAGTAGTTCTCGATGACAGCTGCACCGAGGATGATGAAGATGCCGCGCAGGATCAGGGCAATGATGATGCCGAACATCAACACTTCCTGCTGGTATTTACGCGGCACCGAGAAGCGGGCCATGATGATGATGAACACGAAGAGGTTGTCTATGCTCAGCGAGTATTCGGTCACCCAGCCGGCAATGAATTGCTGGCCGAGGTCCGGGCCCGCCTGCCACCAGACAACGGCGCCGAAGATCAGTGCCAGGGTGACGTAGAAACCGACCCAGAGGCCGGATTCCTTCATCGAGGGTTCGTGTGGTTTCTTGACTACGTAAAGCAGGTCAAGCAGAAGAATGATGCACAGTGCGGAAAGAGAAATGATCTCAAACTGCAGCGTCAAGCCGTGGTTTCCCAATGTGGGGCCTTTCAAAACGGGGTACGTGGAATTACCGCAAGTCTCTCCGCCGCCCGCTCAGATTGGGACGGCCGCTGCGCCCGGCGGGGCACCATTGCCCCACGTGTTGACGATCACAGCACAAGTGGGATACTCCCCTACGCTGCAACCAGTCTAACGTACTCATGTTTCAGTCCCGTGAACGCCCCCCCTACGCGTGGCCCGCATTCTTCATCTGCCGCAGTTCCTTCTTCAGCTCCGAGACCTCGTCGCGCAGCCGGGCGGCGACCTCGAAGTGCAACTCCGCAGCGGCGGCATGCATCTGCTCGGTCATCTGGCTGATCATGTCCACCAGATTCTCCGCCGGGGCCGCTGCAAGGCCGTCGGCCCGCACCGTCTCGTGGGCCTTCTTGGTGCCGGCGGCCGAGCGCTTGGCGGTCTTGGCCAGGCGCTGGTTGTTCAGCAGCTCCTGGGTGTCGGCGTCCTCGCGGGCCAGCGAATCGGTGATGTCGGCAATCTTCTTGCGCAGCGGCTGCGGGTCCACCCCGTGGTCCGAGTTGTACTTCTGCTGCACCTCGCGGCGCCGGTTGGTCTCGTCGATGGCCTTGGCCATGGCGTCGGTGATCTTGTCCGCATACATGTGCACCTGGCCGTCGACGTTTCGGGCGGCACGGCCGATGGTCTGGATCAGCGAGGTCGCCGAGCGCAGGAAGCCCTGCTTGTCGGCATCCAGGATCGCCACGAGCGAGACCTCGGGAAGGTCAAGGCCCTCGCGCAGCAGGTTGATGCCCACCAGCACGTCGAACAGGCCCATGCGCAATTCGCGCAGCAGCTCGACGCGGCGCAGCGTGTCAACATCCGAGTGCAGGTACTGGACCCTGACCCCGTGTTCGGTGAAGTAGTCGGTGAGGTCCTCCGCCATCCGCTTGGTCAGCGTGGTGACCAGGATGCGCTCATTGCGCTCCACACGGGCGCGGATCTCGTCGAGCAGGTCGTCGATCTGTCCCTTGGTGGGCTTGACGATGATCTCCGGGTCGATCAGGCCGGTGGGGCGGATGATCTGCTGCACCACGCCGTCGGCCTTGCCCAGCTCGTACTTTCCCGGGGTCGCCGAAAGGTACACGGTCTGCCCGATGCGCTCCAGGAACTCGTCCCACTTCAGCGGCCGGTTGTCCATGGCCGAGGGCAGCCGGAAGCCGTGTTCGACCAGGGTGCGCTTGCGCGACATGTCGCCCTCGTACATGGCGCCGATCTGCGGGACGGTGACGTGGGATTCGTCGATGACCAGCAGGAAGTCGTCGGGGAAGTAGTCGATGAGGCAGTGCGGGGCGGTGCCGGCCTCGCGGTCGTCGATGTGCCGCGAGTAGTTCTCGATGCCGTTGCAGAACCCCATCTGCTCCATCATTTCCAGGTCGTAGGTGGTGCGCATGCGCAGGCGCTGGGCCTCCACCAGCTTGTTTTGGTTCTCCAGGGTGGACAGGCGCTGCTGCAGCTCGTCCTCGATGTCCTTGATGGCCCGGTTCATCCGGTCGGCGCCCGCCACGTAGTGGCTGGCCGGGAACACGTACATCTCGTTTTCCTCGCGGATCACCTCGCCGGTGACCGGGTGCAGCGTGTGGATCGACTCGATCTCGTCGCCGAAGAACTCGATGCGCAGCGCCTGCTCCTCGTACATCGGGATGATCTCCACGGTGTCCCCGCGCACCCGGAACGTCCCGCGGTGGAAGTCCATGTCGTTGCGCGCGTATTGCATGGCCACGAACTTGCGCAGCAGCGTATCGCGGTTCAGCTCCGCGCCCTTCTTCAGGGTGACCATGCCGGCGACGTATTCCTCGGGGGTGCCCAGGCCGTAGATGCAGGAGACGGTGGCGACCACGATGCCGTCGCGGCGGGTCAGCAGCGCGTTGGTGGCGGAGTGGCGCAGGCGCTCGACCTCCTCGTTGATCGAGGAGTCCTTCTCGATGAAGGTGTCGGTCTGCGGGACGTAGGCCTCGGGCTGGTAGTAGTCGTAGTAGGAGACGAAGTACTCCACCGCGTTGTTGGGCAGCAGCTCGCGGAACTCGTTGGCCAGCTGCGCGGCGAGCGTCTTGTTCTGCACCATCACCAGGGTGGGGCGCTGCACCTGCTCGATGAGCCAGGCCGTGGTCGCGGACTTGCCGGTGCCGGTGGCACCGAGGAGCACCACGTCCTTCTCCCCCGCCTTGATGCGGGTCGTCAGTTCCTTGATGGCCGCGGGCTGGTCGCCGGCGGGCGAGAACTCGCTGATGACCTCGAAGGGGGCGACGACGCGGTTGATCTGCTGCGCAAGACTCATGTACCTAGGCTACGCCCTGGCACCGACCGATTGGGGGCGTGCTCGCCTTAGGCGCAAAGGCCCGCCGCGGCGGCCCGCGAACGCAGCTGCTTGATGCGGGCCATGGCCGCGTCCTGCGTGCCGGCGGCGAAGCCGAAGTACGCGGCGGCCCCGCCCAGGATGCCGTCGATAAGTTCGCCGGCGTCCACGATGTGGCGCACCTTCCCGGCGGTGAACTTGGCGATGTCCCCGCGTGCCTCCAGCCCGAACCCCGCCTCGAGGGAGGGGTATCGTGCCTCGGCGTGCCCGTCGGCCAGGAAACCTTCCACGGTGTCCAGCAGCGCGTGCCAGATCCCGGGCAAATCGTCGACGAGGTCCACGGGGACCAGCTGCAGCGAGTGGTAGCGCAGCTGGACCGATCCCACGGTTCCCTCCAGGCCCGCGGCGCGTCCGGGGTCGCGCTGGATGCTCACCAGGTGGGGCGTGGCCCCGTCCGCGGGTTCGTGCCGGAGGAAGGATTCGGCGACCATGGCGGTGTTCACTTCCGGGCCTGCTTCTGAACGATGTTGCCCAGGGCGCCGCGCATCAACCGGATCATGAACAGCACGGTTGCGGCGGCGGCGGAGAGCAGCCCGGCAAGGGCCAGCCAGGCCGGGAGCAGCACCTGCGCGTCGTAGCCCGAGGCGCGGGCGATGAATTGGTCGCGCCCGCCGAAGACGAGCCAGAGCACCACGGCCGCGGCCAGGGTGGTCGCCGCAAGCACCCACAATCCGCGGATGATGCGCATCTCGGTGTGGGCCTTGCCCATTTCGGCTGCAAGCAGCGCCGCCAGTTCCGCCCTGGCCTGCGCGTTCTCGGCGTTCTCAGCGGGCACGGCTGATGGATGGGGCAATGTGGGACTCCCAGATCTCGGTGACGTTTTGGCGCAGCTCGGCGAGCGAGCCGGAATTGTTGATGACGACGTCGGCCACGGCAGCGCGTTCCTCGTCGGTGGCCTGCGCGGCAATGCGTGCCCGGGCGTCGGATTCGTCCATCCCCCGGTCTTCGACCATGCGCCGCATGCGCTCGGCCAGCGGGGCGGCGACCACCAGGACCACGTCGAAGTTGCCCGCCTGCCCGCCCTCGACCAGCAGCGGGATGTCCTGGACAATGACTGCATCCCCCGGGGCGGCGGCACGCAGCCGCTCGGCCTCGGCGCGCACCAGCGGGTGGACGATGGCGTTCAGCACCTGGCGCTTGGACTCATCGGCAAAGACCAGCGCCCCGAGCGCCGGGCGGTCCAGGGCCCCGGCATCGTCCAGGATGCCGGGGCCGAAGGCGGCAACGACCTCGGCCAGGCCCGGGGTCCCGGGTTCCACCACGGCCCGGGCAACCGCGTCGGCATCGATGAGCACGGCGCCGCGTTCCACCAGCAGGCGCGCCACCGCGGATTTCCCGGCGGCGATTCCGCCTGTCAGACCAACATTGAGCATGCACCTAGCCTACAGTCGCGGGGGCGATGTTTTGGTTGTGGTGGAACAGGTTCGCCGGGTCGTACTGCGCCTTGACGCGGGCCAGCCTGTCGTAGTTGTGCAGGTAGGAGGCGCGGATCCGGTCCGCGCCCTCCTCCATCATGAAGTTCACGTAGGCCCCGCCGGCCGTGGTGGGGTGCAGCTCGTCGTAGTAGGACTTGGTCCATGCGGTGATGAGTTCCGCGTTGGCCGCATCGGGGTCAACCCCCACGATCACCCCCGCCCAGCCGCCGGACCTGTAGGCAAAGGCGGTGGCATCGGCAGGGACCCGGGCTGCAGCCCCGTCGATCGGGTACAGGTGCATGGTCGAGTACCCGGTGGGCAGCGCTTCGCCGAAGCGCGCGTGGATCTCGATGGCGGCATCGGAGATCTCCTTGACGAAGTCGGCGCGCCAGTACCACTGCAGGCCGGCCGGGAAGAGCGGATCGAAGGTCTTCTGCAGGGTATCGAAGGGCATCGGAGCCAGGCCAACCATGAGCGGGGAGCCAAACTCGCGCACCGGGGCCAGCACCGTCTCGGCTGCCTCGTGCGCCCCGGTGTAACACCACATGATGGCGGCAACCTTGCGGCCCTGCAGCTCCTCGGGGAAGGGCGGGGCCGGCGGGACTGTGAGCAGCCCGAACCAGCCGGAGAGTTCCTCGGGCAGGGTCGGCAGCAGTTCCCGGTACCAGCGCATCACCGCGGGCGTGTCGGCCAAATCGTAGAACACCGGTCCGCCAATGATGCTCCCGTGCTCGCCGATCGGATTCATGCGGAAGGTGAACGAGGTGACGACGCCGAAGTTCCCGCCGCCGCCGCGCAGCGCCCAGAACAGGTCGGGGTTGTGCACTTCATCGGCCTTCACCAGCGTTCCGTCGGCCAGCACCACGTCGGCTGCCAGCAGGTTGTCCACGGTCAGCCCATAGCGCCGGGTGAGGTACCCGATGCCGCCGCCCAGGGCCAGCCCTCCAACCCCGGTGGAGGCGATGAACCCGCTGGGCACCGCCATCCCGAAGGCCACGGTGGCGTGGTCGACATCCCCCCACACCGCCCCGCCGTCGACCCGCACGGTGTGCGCCGACGGATCGACTGTCGTCGAGCGCATGGCGCCCAGGTCGATGACCAGCGAGCCGTCGGCCACTGACATGCCGGAGGCCTGGTGGCCGCCGCCGCGCACCGCCGGCTCCAGCTGGTTGGTGCGGGCGAAGTTGACGCAGGCAACGATGTCCGCGGTGTCCGTGACGCGGGCGATCGCGGCAGGGCGGCGGTCGATCATGCCGTTGTAGACGGCGCGTGCCGCGTCGTAGCCCGGATCCTGCGGCAGGGTCAGTGTCCCGCGCAGGGATGCGCGAAGCGGGGCAAAAAGCTCCTGCGCGCCCGTGGCGGTCGTGGTTTGCTCTTCCATGGTCTTGCCTCCTGTGGCGGTGTTGGTTTCGGTGCTGGTGCCCACGCTATGCGTGCCCCTGTTCGCCAGGCGTTCGCCCCGGGACGGGGCAGCCATGCCCAGCAACGCGCGGGTCTCGGCCGCGGGCAACACGCCCAGCTCGCCTTCGAGGACCTCGGCGCAACGGTGGAAGGCGTGCAGCGCCGCGGGCCAGTCCCCGAGGGCCAGGTGGGCGCGGATCAGCCCCCGGTGCCCGACCTCTTCCAGCGGCTGGATGGTGACGCGCCGTCCGGCCACCTCCAGTGCCGCCTGCCCCTCGCCCGCCGCGGTCAGTGCCGCTGCGGTCTCGTCGCACAGGGCGGTGCATTCCCGCAGGATCCGCTCCCGCGGTTCGGGCACCCAGTCGGAGTAGTTCCCCGGCATCAAATCCCCCCGGTATTCCTTCAGCGCCGCCTGGGCATGGGCCAGGAAACCGGCCGGGTCGTGCGCTTGTGCCGCCAGCAGCGCCGCGGCCCGCTCGGTGAAAAAGAGGTGCACATCCACGCTCAACCCTGCCCGCGGGACCCAGCCGATGGCCCCGTCGGACATGCCAAGGACCTCGATGCCGCCCAGCAGCAGGCGAAGGTTGTGCAGTTCGCGGCGCAGGTTGGTCATGGCCTGCGGCTGCGGGGTGTCGGGCCAGAAGGTCCCGGCAAGCACCGCCCGGGGCACCTGGATCCCCGGATGCAGGACCAGGTAGGCCAGCAGCTCAACGACCCGCGACCCGCCCGCCGCCAGGTCGGTGCCCTGGCGGGTGAGTCGTTGCTCCCCCAGCAAACTCAGTCGCAGCACTCTTTCCCGCCCCAATTCGGCTTCCGGTCCCCCGCACCGATTCTTCCACCGCACACCCGCACCGACAATGCCCGGCCCCGATTGACTAGACTGGATCGGTAATGGACAACGATTCTGTGGCGACGGCCTACACGACGGTGGATGGCGACTTCGTCCGCGAGCTGGAGATCAAGCGCTCCCGCTTCATCACCTACCTGCGCCGCGTCGAATCCGAGGCCGATGCCCGCGCCCTGGTTGCCGAGCTGCGCAAGAAGCACTTCGATGCCAGGCACCATTGCAGCGCCTTCATCCTGGGCCCTGACCGCACCGCGATGCGCAGCAACGACGACGGCGAGCCCTCAGGCACTGCCGGAATCCCGATGCTCGACGCTATGGCCAAGCGGGAGACCGCCGGCGGGAAAACCGACCTGTCCGACATCGTCGTCGTGGTGGTGCGCTACTTCGGCGGGATCCTGCTGGGCGCCGGAGGACTGGTGCGCGCCTACTCGGAGTCCGTGTCTGGCGCGCTTGATGCGGCCCCGCTGCTTCGCCGTGAACGCATGCGGATCCTGGGTGTCGATGCCGACTATGCCGCCGCCGGGCGCCTGGAAAACGACCTGCGCGCCGGCGGCGTCCAGGTCCTGGGCACCGACTACGGGCCACGGCTTGCCACGCTGAAGGTCGCCCTGAACGACGAAGTCGCGGTCCTCGCCTCGTTCAGGGACCGCCTGGCCACCCTCAGCGCAGGGGCCAGCACCGCAACAAACCTTGGAACCGAATGGGTGGATGTCCGATGAGCCTTGATTTTGACCAATTGCGCCGCTGGCCCGACGTGGAGGCGGAAAACCTGCAGGCCGTCGATGCCGCCGACAGGCTGCTGCTTGACCTTGCCGGCGAGGGCGGATGGCCGCAGGAGCCGGGCCGGGTGGTGATCCTGGGCGACCACTACGGCGCGTTGGTGCTCGGCGCCCTGGATGCCTCGGTCCGCGGGCTGCGGGTGCACCAGGATGCCCTCTCCGGCGTCCGCGCCACCGATGCGAACGCCGCGCGCCTGCTGCCGGGGCTGGCGGGCGAATACCGGCACCTGCCGCTGGGCGGCGAGTTGCTCGTTGGTGCCACCCTGGTGCTGGTGCAGCTGCCCCGGTCGCTGGACGCACTGGAGGAAATGCTTGGTTTCGTGGCCGAACACGCCGCGGCCAGTGTCACGGTGCTGGCCACCGGGCGCATCAAGCACATGAGCCTGTCCATGAACGAGGTGCTGGGCCGCTATTTCGAGTCGGTCACCGCCTCGCTTGGCCGCCAGAAATCCCGGGTGCTCACCGCCACCGCGGTTCGCCCCGCGGCGGACCGTCCCGCACCGCGCTTCCCGCTGCAGTCCTCGCACGCCCTCGGGCTGCCCGAACCGCTGCAGGTGCGCGCCTTCGCGCAGACCTTTGGCGGGGCCAAGCTGGATCCCGGGACCCGCTTCCTGCTCGAACACCTCGAGATTCCCCTCGACGCACGCCACGCCGTGGACCTGGGCTGCGGCAACGGGACCATTGCCGCATTCCTGGCCCTGAAACACCCGCATCTGGCCGTGCGCGCCTCGGACCAGTCGGCCTCGGCCGTGGCCTCCACCGGCGCCACCGCCGCCGCCAACCGGGTTGCCGAACGGATCACGGCGGTGCAGGACGACGCCCTGGCCTCGCTGCCCGATGCCTCCGAGTCCCTCGTGGTCCTGAACCCGCCCTTCCACATGGGCAACACCGTGCATGCAGGGATCGCCTTGAAGCTGATTGCCGATGCCGGCCGGGTGCTGGCCCCCGGCGGGGAGCTGTGGTGCGTCTGGAATTCGCACCTCGGCTACCGCGGGCAGCTCGAAAAGCTCGTGGGCCCGACCCGCCAGGTCGCAAGGAACCCGAAGTTCACCGTGACGGTGTCGACGCGGAAGTAGTCCCCGCGCAATCGGGAGCGGCTCAGAGACCTTCAAAGAGATCGGTCAGCACCGGTTCCCCCGCGCCGCGGGGCGGCCACGCCAAGACGGAGGGCTCGCGCGACACCACGCGTTGCCACCGCCTGGTGTTCACCGGTTCCATCAGCACGTCGCGCTGGCTGCGGTGCTCCAACAACCCGGCGACCACGCGCCAGGACACCGCCGAGGTGTCGACCTCGATGTCGATGGCCTCGTCGGGCACCGGGCGCAGGTGGTATTCCAGGTTGGGGTCCCAGGCCTCGACGCCCGTGCGCCGGCGCACGGTGTTCCACCGTTCAAAGACCGAGGCGCGGATGGCGCCATGGACCAGGCGCCGAAGCCCGGGTCCCGGAACCTGGCGGGCACGCCGGAACGCCTCGTCGGTGGCACGTCCAATGGCGATGTGGTCGCGATGCCCGGTGATCCCGTCCGGACCGAAGGTCGCAACCACCTGGGGCCGCTCCTGCAGCAGGATCGCGTGCACCCGCTGAACCAGTTCCTCGAAGCCGACCTCCGGGACATGCCCGTCGTCGTAGCCCAGCCATTCGTGGCGCACCGGGATGGTGCCGTGGGCACGCCACGCGTTGGCGCTTTCCACCCGGCGCCACGCGCCAAGGGTTTCCGGGGTTGCGGGCACGCCGGCGGAAATCTGGCCGGCGGCCCCGTCGGTGGCCAGCACCAAGACAAACCGGAACCCCGGGTCGTGCTCATGCAACGCAATGGAACCGGCGCAACCATAGGCATCGTCGTCGGGATGGGCAACGATGACCGCGATGGAATGCGGCTCATTCATGGGGCACATTTTAGTCCTGGCCGCGGCTTCTGCCTATGCATACGTCGGCCGCAACGAAAGGGTTACCCTGCATCGCTCCGGCTCCTCCTGCACCCGGGGCCGACGGGCTTCAACTGTTGTGCACCGCTTCTTCAGCGTGATATTTTTGCGGTGATCGTGATCCATCGGCAGGAGGTGAGCCCCCATGAATGCAGTATCCAGAGTAGGCGCTCCCCTGCAGTCCACGATCGCGCGACTGGACTAGTCGCCACCGGGAGCGCCCAACAGGCAAATCGCGAAAGGCGACTCCCATGAGCTCAACACCTTTTTCAACTCCGCGCTTCACCTTGCCGACGGCCCCCGACCGGCCGAGGGCCGCCCAGGACCAGCCGCAAGTCGACGCCACCAAGCGGGCGCGCACTGCCGGCGAGCGGGCATTGGTCCTCGGCGGCGGCGGATCGGCAGGCAATGCCTGGCTGATTGGCGTCATCGCCGGCCTCTTCGAGGCCGGGCTGGATGTGACTGGGGCCGATCTGGTCATCGGCACGTCGGCCGGATCCACGGCCGCGGCCCAGATCTCCGGCGCGAGCCCACCCCGGCTGCTGGCCGACATCCTTTCCGCTGCGCCCACGCAACGGACCGCTGAGATCGAGTCCGGGAGTGGACGCGCTCCCATGGGAGCGGCGGCCGACCAGATGCGCAGGACGAGCGAGATCATCGCCGCCGCTGCAGATCCGGCCGACATGCGCCGCCGAATGGGTGCGGCGGCGCTCGACCTGGATGCAGCGTCGGACGGCTCCGGACAAACGCGGTGGCGCGAGACGGTGGCCGCACGGCTGCCCGGCCAGCACTGGCCGAAACAACCGATCCTCATCACGGCGGTCGATGCCCGCACCGGCGAACCCGTCGTGTTCGACAGGCACAGCGGAATCGACCTGGTGGACGCCGTGGCCGCCAGCTGTGCCAGTTCCTTCGCCTACGGAATCGGCGAGGACCGATTCATCGACGGCGGCTACCGGCGATCCAGCGAGAACGCCGACCTTGCAGCCGGATACGACCGGGTGCTGGTGCTCTCCCCGCTCGGCGGCAGGACGCGGCACCCGTTGGAGTGGGGCATGCAACTTGGAACGCAGGTCGACGAACTGTGTGCCGGTGGCAGCAGGGTCGAAACCATCCTGCCGGACAACGGTTCCCTCAAGGCATTCGGCAACAACATGATGGACCCCTCGACGCGACCGCCCGCCGCCCGGGCCGGATACGGCCAAGGCAGGGCGCTTGCCGGGCAGCTCACCGACTTCTGGCGCTGACGCCCCCGGGAAGCCAAGAGCCACCGATGCGCGCCTTGGCAACCGCATCGGCGGCTCGCCGGTCCTCCCTCCGCGAGCCATATCCCGGTCCGGGCCCCGAAGCGGTGCAATACTGCTTCCATGGACGAGAAACTCGAAGGATCAAAAACGGCACTGGTCATCATCAGCATGCAAAACGGCGTGATGGAATACTGCGTGCATCCCAAGAAGGTTGTCTCGCGCATCCAGGACCTTCTCGTCCGGGCCCGCGACACCGGCACCCCCGTCTACTGGGTGCAGGACGAACGCGAATTCGAGCGCCACTCGACGCCGTGGCGGCTGGTTTCCCCGTTGGAGCCGCTGGACGGCGAGCACCGGATCCACAAGTCGTATCGCGACGCCTTCACCGGCACCGGGCTTCACGCCTCCCTGATCGCCGAGGACGTGGGGCGGCTCGTGGTCTGCGGCGCGCAATCGGATTATTCACTGCGCACCACGGCCGGGCGCGCGGCGGCCATGGGCTACGACGTCACGGTGGTGCGGGACGCCCACACCACGGGGGCGGCGACCTTCGAGGGACAGAGCCTGACCGGGGACCAGATCATCGCACACACCAACGCGTACTTTTCCTCGCTCGACTACCCCAACCAGGATTTCTCGCTGGAGCGCTCCGACCAGGTCGGCTTCCGTCCCGTGGTGTTGAACGACTGAAGAACCGGCACGCTCCGAACCGCTCGGCATTTTCCCTACCCAAGGCCCCCTTCCGGGCGGTATGGTGCTAGAAACTTGTCATGCAGGAGAACCAGCCTGAGTTGTCGTCGTGGACACCCCCAGGACGGCAACGCACCCTTGAGGAGCACGCCATGTTCAACCCCGACGAATCCCCCGCAATCAACGCAGCCACGCCCGTCCCGGGTCGGTATGTGGTCGTCTTTGCCGCCGAACACCCATCCGCCGGCGACGTGTTCGGTGCCCGTGGACTCCAGGACGAGGTGCCGAGCATCCTGGAGCAGGAAGGGTTCTCGCTTGACACCTACTTCCCGCGCCTCGGCGTGGCGGTCGTGGACGGCGAGTCGGCACAGCTCGGGGAATTGCGCGCCCACTGCGCGTCGCGAAACATGCCGCTGCGCATTGTTCCGGAATTGGTTTACCGGATCCTGTCGAGCCCTCTCGATGAGCCGGGGACCTCGGCCGGGCCGCCCTTCGCCGACACCGACGCCGGTACCTGGGGCCTGCAGGCCGTGCGTGCCCAGGAGTCCGGATACACCGGCCGCGGCATCCGGGTTGCAGTGTTGGACACCGGTTTCGACGCCGGGCACCCCGATTTCGCCGGACGCGACGTCACCACCATGTCCTTCATCGAGGGTGAGGACTCCCACGACGGCCACGGCCACGGAACCCACTGCATCGGAACCTCCTGCGGCCCGCGCCCGCTGCCGGGTGCCCGCGGCTACGGCGTCGCGCCGGAGGCCTCCATCTTTGCCGGCAAGGTGCTCAGCAACGAGGGGTCGGGTTCCGACACCGGAATCCTTGCCGGAATCGACTGGGCCTTGCAAAACGACTGCCACATCATCTCGATGTCGCTGGGTGCCGATGTGCGGGAGGTCCACCCGCCCTACGTCGCCGCCGGCCACCGGGCACTCGAGCGCGGAACCCTGATCGTCGCGGCGGCCGGCAACAACGCCCGGCGTTCGGCGGGCAACCCGGGGTTCGTGGGCGCACCGGCCAACAGCCCCTATATCCTGTCCGTCGGCGCGTTGGATGAAAAGCTGGACGTCGCAGATTTCTCGGCCCGCACCCTGCCGGGCCGCGGCGGCCAGGTCGATGTCTCCGGACCCGGGGTGCGGGTCTATTCCTCGTGGCCGATGCCCAAGAGCTACAACACCATCAGCGGCACGTCGATGGCCACTCCCCACGTCGCCGGCATCGCGGCGCTGCTGTCCGAAGCCACCGGATTCCGCGGACGCGAACTCTGGGCGGAACTCGTCCAGGAGGCCGAACGGCTTGAGCAGTTCTCCGTCGATGTCGGTGCCGGACTGGCGCTGGCGCCTCCGCCGGCCCAGGCACCGGCCCCCGAGCCGGTGCCTGAACCAGTGCCCGAGCCGGAAGACGATTCGCCGGAAAGCTTTTACGGCCATGGGTGATGACGCGGAGCAGTCGACACCGAAGACGGTTGGCTACATCGTCACCGTGCAAAACCAGTATCTGGGCCGGGTGCAGGAAGTCACCGAGATGCTCGAATCTGCCGGCATGCGGGTCGAAAGGGTGCTTGGCACCCTCGGCCAGATCATCGGCCGTGCCGAGGAAGCCACACTACCAACACTGGCAGGTGTGGAGGGCGTGCAATCCGTCGACCCGGCACGGCAGGTTCGAATCAGCCCGCCGGATAGCGAGATCCAATAGACGGGGGGGGGCGCATGGTGCCACCTGCCGCGGGAACCGTGGTGCGGGTCCCGCGGCGAGGCGGAAGGTTCGGCGAAGTATTGCGGCATCCTCCCGCGGTTGCAAGGTTCACTGCCCTGCATCCCCGCCCGGCGTAGGTCAATGGGCGTCGATGAACCAGACCGCTTCCAGTGCGTCGATCTCGTCCCGGAGATTCGGGCCAATGGCGTGGCGTTCCTTGCGGGGGCGCCGTTCCAGGCGTTCCCCAAGCACCGGCCCGCGAGATGGGACTCGCCGTGCCCGGCAGGGTTGATCCGCGCATGGCAGCGACGTTGACGAGCACGTTTCGTGGCACCCGGGCCGCGATTCCTTGTCCCGTCGGATCACGGGAAGTTGACCCGGCATTTGGCGGGGGGGGTCAAGGGAGTGGCATTTCCAAGACTCGATGGAGGGCCGAACCGCCACCTTACCGGGAATTGGCAAGGGCCCCCGTTCCATTGCTGGAACGGGGGCCCTTGTCGGGTTACTTCAGGTGGATCAGCGATCCATCAAAAGTGTGTGGCTTAGGCGCCGGCAAGCTTCTCGCGCAGTGCTGCGAGGGCCTCGTCGGATGCCAGGGTGCCGGCCTCGGTTGCCGGAACATCCGAGGAGTAGCTGCTGGAAGCGGACTCGGCCGGAGCCGATTCTGCTGCAGCGTCGTCGGCAAGGTGCTGTGCAACCTGCTTCTTGTGGGCTTCCCAGCGGGTCTGGGCGTCAGCGTACTGCTGCTCCCAAGCCGAACGCTGGGTCTCGAAGCCTTCAAGCCACTCGTTGGTCTCCGGATCGAAGCCCTCCGGGTACTTGTAGTTGCCCTCTTCGTCGTACTCTGCGGCCATGCCGTAGAGTGCCGGATCGAATTCGGTGCCTTCGGGATCGACGCCCTCGTTGGCCTGCTTGAGGGACAGCGAGATGCGGCGACGCTCGAGGTCGATGTCGATGACCTTGACGAACAGTTCGTCGCCAACGGAGACAACCTGCTCGGCCAGCTCCACGTGGCGCACGGCCAGCTCGGAGATGTGCACGAGGCCTTCGATTCCGTCTTCGACGCGAACGAATGCACCGAACGGAACCAGCTTGGTGACCTTACCCGGAACAACCTGCCCGAGGGCGTGGGTGCGGGCGAAGGTCTGCCAAGGATCTTCCTGGGTGGCCTTGAGCGAGAGCGAAACACGCTCGCGGTCCAGGTCGACCTCGAGAACCTCGACGGTGACTTCCTGGCCAACTTCGACAACCTCGGACGGGTGGTCGATGTGCTTCCAGGACAGCTCGGAAACGTGGACGAGGCCGTCTACGCCGCCAAGGTCCACGAATGCACCGAAGTTGACGATGGAGGAAACGACGCCGGGACGAACCTGGCCCTTTTCCAACTTGTTGAGGAACGTGGAGCGAACCTCGGACTGGGTCTGCTCGAGCCAGGCACGGCGGGAAAGAACAACGTTGTTGCGGTTCTTGTCCAGCTCGATGATCTTGGCTTCGATTTCCTGGCCGATGTACGGAGCCAGATCGCGCACACGGCGCATTTCGACGAGCGATGCCGGCAGGAAGCCGCGCAGGCCGATGTCGAGGATAAGGCCGCCCTTGACCACCTCGATGACGGTGCCGGTGACGACCCCGTCTTCTTCCTTGATCTTTTCGATGTCGCCCCAGGCACGCTCGTACTGAGCACGCTTCTTGGACAGGATCAAACGACCTTCCTTGTCCTCCTTGGTGAGGACGAGGGCCTCGACGTTGTCACCGACAGCGACAACGTCGCCCGGGTCAACATCGTGCTTGATGGAAAGTTCGCGGGAAGGGATGACACCTTCGGTCTTGTAACCGATGTCGAGCAGAACTTCGTCGCGGTCAACCTTGACGACGATGCCTTCGACGAGGTCGCCATCGTTGAAGTACTTGATGGTGGCGTCGACGGCAGCGAGGAAGTCTTCAGCAGAGCCAATGTCGTTGATTGCAACGACCGGGGCACTGGTCTTCTCGTTGGAGGTGATGGTCATGTAGTAGGGACTCCGATGTGGATAGTCTGTGTGAGTCGGTCAGCCGGAAGCCCCGGCATATTCCGAATTTAGATTGGGTGCGGGCACGGCAATAGCCGAAACACGCCCCCTTAGTCTATTCCCCCGCACCCGCAGGGTCAAAACGGGAACCGCCGTTCTTGTCAAGCCGGCCCGTCCGATCCCCCGGGGCAAGGCCCCGGGGAGCCCCGGCAGGGGCAGCATCCTCGATTCCGGGGATTGCAGCGAACCGTGGCCGATGGCATGCGGGGTGCTGGTGGCCCTAGAAATCCGCCTGGCAATAAGGAATGGTGTCCGTGGCGAACAGTGCGTCAAGGGTCTGGACGGCCCCGGTGGCGTGGATCTTGAGTACACCTGCCGCTGCCAGGTGCGCGGCGCTGAACCCGCCAAGGTAAAGCGAGGCGAGGTCGCGGATGTCAAGGCTTGCAGCGGGTTCGCTGTTCTCCGGGGCACGGCGCACGCTGGCTGCCGAATCCACGACCGTAAGTTCCCAATGGCCCTCGGCCATTCCCAGGGAGTCATGTATTCGCAGCAGGATGCGCCCGTCGCGGCCGTAGGTGCGCGCCGTCAGAGCGGTTTCAAGATCAAGGATGCGCAGCCACAGGTGGTCGCCGACCGCGGTGGCCTTGTAGGCCCTGGCGTTTTCAAGCGCGGTGGGCAGCACATCGTCGACCGGGCCGCGGCCGGTGATCTTTTCCACCAGGTCGTGGGCTCCCAGATAGGCGATCAGCTCACGGCGGGCGGCACCGGTCACCGTGCACATTTGGCCGATTTCCATGGTGGGCGGGTCAAGCTTCCACCCGGAAAACAAGTAGCTCATGAATCCGTCGGGCTTGCCCTGTGCATCCAGGTGCAAGGCTGCCCGCAGGTTGTTCACCGGCTTGAGCGAGTCATAGTCCTCCCATTGGCCCGCGGCCTGGCCCACATCGAACTGGGTGGCGCTGATTGAACCGAGCGTGTGGGCATGCGCCGCGGCGAAAATGGCCGGGGCATACTTCTTCAGTACGTCCGGGGCAACGGCCACGACGCTGCCCTCGGTTTCGACGCGCAAGGGCGCCCCGCGGTGGGTCTTGAGCGTGAACCGTGCGCGCTGGGTTGCCCTGCCAAACCCGAAGCGACCGTAAATGGTGGCCTCGGAGGCGGTCAACGCAGCAAACACCACACCGGCCTCGCGGGCCACGGCCAAATCTTCGGTGATCATGGTGCGCAGCAGGCCGCGGCGGCGGTGGGTGGGACTGACCGTGACCGAGGTGATTTGGTGCACCGGCATCAGGTTTCCCCCGCCGATGTTCAGCGTGCCGGGAAAGGATGCGTAGGTGGCGACCGGTGCCTCGGCGTGCAGGGAGGGCTGCACCGCCGCCTCGTCGTAGACGGCGGTGAAGGTGGTGTTGTCGGCAATCTCGAGCCCCGCCAGGATCTTCAGTTCGTCGGCGTCCAGCTGGGATTCGTGGAATCCACGGCTGATGGCCGTCAGGAAGTCGACGGTCGAGGGAGCCGGGACACCGTCGATGAGCTCGGGTTCGAATCGTTCAAGGCGAATCGTGGTGTCATCACTCATGGTCTTGGGGCTGCCTTCCGGGGTAGGGGGCTGGGATGTGGTGGCGGGAGTTCCTAGAAACCGTTGATGGCGTGCGGCAGGCCGGGCAGATCCAGCAGTGCGGCCAGCGAGGCCAGCGCCGCGGGTTCGGAAGGTTCCAGCAGTCCGGCGGAAACCAGTTCTCCGACGCCACAGGCGCCCAGCAGCAGCGGGCCCAGGGTCGCGGCGTTGCAGGAGAAATCGGCAGGTGCGTCTTCGGCCGATTCCGAGATCACGGCCCGCCCGTCGCGGATCGCAAAAGTATATGACCCGGAGACCAGGGATTGCGGGTCGGTCACGCGCAGCGCGAACGACCCGGATCCGCGGTATTCCCTGGCGGCGAAGGCCGCGGGGACATCAAGCACGCGCACCCACAGGCCATGTTCGCGCCCGGTGTAGCTGATCCGCGCGGGGTCCTCCAGTGCCCAGCCCAGCGGGTCGTTGGCCGCAGCGAAGGGATAGCTGACCCGCTCGATCAAATCGACACTCGCCAGGAAGCGGAAGATTTCACGGCGCGCCACCTCCGTGGTGGCCACCAGGTCGCGGACGGTGAGCGTGACGGGCTTGGGCTCCCAGCCGGCAAACGCGTAGGTCACGAATCCCTGGATCTCCCCTGCCACATCCAGGTGGACCGCCGCGCGCAGCTTCGGATCCGGGTCGGGGCCCTCCTGGCCCCAGCGTGCCGTGGCGTGGCGGAGGTAGGCTTCCTGGCGCCCGATGGAGCCGCGGCGGGATGCATGGAAACGTTCAAAGACGGGGCCGGCGATCCCGGCCAGCGCGTGCGGAGGGACCTGGAGCATCGATCCGGTCGGTGCGCCATGGAAGCGCACGTCCCCGCGCACATCCAGGTGCAGGGTCTGCTGCTCGGTGACCCGGCCGAAGCCGAACCTGCCGTAGATTGTCGCCTCGGACGCGGTCAGCGCCGCCACGGGGAATCCCGCGGCCTTGGCCCGTGCGAGGTCTGCGGTCATCAGTTCCCGCAGGATGCCGCGGCGACGATGCGTCGGACGCACCGTGACCATGGTGATCAGGTGCGCCGGGACCGGGCCGGGCCCGAGGTTCAGCGTCTTGGCGAAAGTGGCGTAGGTCGCCACCGGCAGCAGCGGGTCAACCAGTCCGGCGGGCAGCGAATCGTCGTAGACCCCGGTGAGCACCCGCGCAGCGATTTCGTGGGATTGCAGCATTTGTTCCAGCTGGTCCGCCGTGGCGGGCTGCTGGTGGAACCCCTCCCACCCGGTGTTCAGCCAGGCCGCATAGCCTGCCGACGCCGCGCCGGTGTCGGCGCGGCGGGCCAGCGGGACATCCTCGATGCGCAGCTGCCGCTCGAACATTAGTGTCCGGCGTCCTGCCAAGACGTTCCGATGCCCACGTGCACGTCCAGGGGCACCTTGAGCTCCGCGGCGGCGCCCATCTTTTCCCGCACGATCTCTTCCACCGTTTCCAGTTCGCCCGGGGCCACCTCCAGCACCAGCTCATCGTGGACCTGCAGCAGCATGCGGCTCTTCAGCCCCGCCTCCGCCAGGCCTTCCTCGACCCCGAGCATCGCGCGCTTGATGATGTCGGCGGCCGAGCCCTGGATGGGGGCGTTCAGCGCGGCGCGCTCGGCGATGTCGCGCAGCTGGCGGTTGTCGCTGGCCAGCTCGGGCAGGTAGCGGCGGCGGCCGAAGATGGTTTCGGTGTAGCCGTCCTTGCGGGCCTGGTCAACCACGGCGCGCAGGTAGTCGCGCACCGCGCCGAAGCGCGAGAAGTAGTCCTTCATCAAGGTGCGCGCCTCGTCGACGGAGATCTTCAGCTGCTTGGAGAGCCCGAAGGAGCTCAGCCCGTAGGCCAGGCCGTAGCTCATGGCCTTGACCTTGGAGCGCATCTCATTGGTGACCTCGGCAGGTTCGACGCCAAAGACGTGGGAGCCGACGAAGCGGTGCAGGTCCTCCCCGTCCTGGTAGGCCTGGATCAGGCCCTCGTCCTCGGAGAGGTGCGCCATGATGCGCATTTCGATCTGCGAGTAGTCGGCGGTCAGCAGGGTCTCGTAGCCCTCGCCGACGACGAAGACCTCGCGGATGCGCCGACCCTCCTCGGAGCGGACCGGGATGTTCTGCAGGTTCGGGTTCAGCGAGGACAGGCGCCCGGTGGCGGCCACGGTCTGCGCGTAGGTGGTGTGGATGCGGCCGTCGGAGGCCACCGCCTTGCGCAACCCCTCGACGGTCTGGCGCAGCTTGGTGGCGTCGCGATAGGCCATCAGTGCGACCAGGAACGGGTGCCCGGTCTTCACCAGCAGATCCTGCAGGGACTCGGCGTCGGTTGTGAAGCCGGTCTTGATCTTCTTGGTCTTGGGAAGGTCCAGTTCCTCGAAGAGCACCACCTGCAGCTGCTTGGGGCTGGAAAGGTTGACCTCGTGGCCGATGGCCCCGTAGGCCTCTTCGGTGGCCTGGTTGATGGTCGCGGTGAAGTCGTCGTAGAGGCCGTCGAGCTTGGCGGTGTCGATGGCGATGCCGGCCATTTCCATGCGGGCCAAAACCAGCGAGAGCGGCATTTCCAGGTCATTGAGCAGGGCATCTCCCCCGCGCTCGACCAGCATCCCGGCCAGGTACAGGCTCAGCGCCCGCACCACGTGGGCCCCGCGGGCCGCCGGGGTGGCCAGGTCCGGGCCTTCGAGGTCCAGGGTCAACTGGCCGTTAGCTTGGGCCTTGGAATCTTCCAGCGCGATGCGCAGGTGCTGCTGGGCGATGTCGGGCAACTCGTGGCTGCGGCGGTCCGGCTGGATCAGGTACGCGGTGATCATGGTGTCATCCACGACCCCGGCCAGTTCCAGCCCCCGGTTCTTCAGCAGCTTGTAGGTGCCCTTGAAATCATGCACCGCCTTGGAATGGCTCACCGAGGACAGCACCTTGGCCAGTGCCTGCTCGGTTTCCTCATCGATTTCCTCGAGGGAGACGAATGCCGTGGCGTCGTTCGAGGCGAAGCCCAGCCCCACCACGTCGGTGCCGCCGGCGGCACCGACGGTGGCCGCGTGCACGCCCAGCAACTGCCCGCCGTGGGCGCCGAACCAGGCCTCGACTGAGGCGGCATCTCCAAGCAGCTCGTGGGCGGGGATCTCCGCCTCCTCGGCGGCGTCCTGCGGATCGTCGCCAAAGAGGTCGAAGAGGCGCTTGCGCAAGGTGTTGAACTGCAGCGCGTCGAAGAGCTCTTCGATGGCCTCGCGGTTCGGGCGATCCAGGATCATCGCCTCGAAGGCCACCGGCAGCTCAAGGTCGCGCAACAGGTGGTTCAGGCGGCGGTTGCGGGTGACGTTGTCCACGTGCTCGCGCAGCGAGTCGCCGACCTTGCCCTTGATGGCATCGATGTTCTCCAGGATGCCCGGCAGACCGCCATAGAGGTTGATCCACTTGGCCGCCGTCTTCGGACCGACCCCGGGAACGCCCGGGAGGTTGTCGGCGGTCTCGCCGACCAGTGCCGCAAGGTCCGAGTACTGTTCGGGGCGCACGAAGTACTTGGCCTCGACGGCGTCGCCGTCCATGGGCGGGATGTCGGAGATGCCCTTCTTGGGGTAAAGCACCAAGGTCTTTTCGGTGATGAGCTGGAAGGCGTCCCGGTCCCCGGAGACGACCAGCACGTCGAAGCCTGCCGCCTCGCCCTTTGCCGCCAGCGTGGCCAGGATGTCGTCGGCCTCGTAGCCGTCCATGGAAATGGACGGGATGTTCATGGCCTCCATGACCTTGCGGATCAAATCGATCTGGCCGTGGAATTCCTCGGGCGTCTTGTTGCGGCCGCCCTTGTACTCGGTGTATTCCAGTGAGCGGAACGTGGGGGTGTCAAGGTCGAAGGCCACGGCCACGTGGGTGGGCTTCTGCTGCCGGATCATGGTCAGCAACATCGACACGAATCCGTGCACGGCATTGGTGTACTGGCCGGTGTCGGTTGCAAAGTTTTCTGCCGGCAGTGCGTAGAAGGCACGGAAGGCCATGGAGTGCCCGTCAATGACGAGCAGGCGCTGGGGATCGGTTGCCACAAGTTTGGTTGATTCGCTCACACCTGCCAGCCTAGTTGGCATGGGCAATAATTTCACTGAAGACAACGCAACGGCCATCGAGACATCTGGCACCTTTGCTTCCAACGGGGCGAACCCGGACAATCCCTTTGCCCGGCAGCTCGCCGATCACGGGGTCCCGGAGGCGATGTGGCCGATGCTGGCAAGCCACGGCGTGGGGACACTTGTAGAGAAGTTGGGGATCCACTTTTCGGAGATCACCCGCGACCGTGTGGTGGCCACGATGCCGGTCGAGGGCAACCAACAGGTGGCAGGCATCCTTCACGGAGGCGCATCGGTGGCCCTGGCCGAAACCCTGGGGTCCTTTGCCGCCGCGGTCCACGGGAAGGGTGCGAAGAAGCCGGTGGGCGTGGACATCTCCGCGACGCACCACCGGGCAGGGGTTGCCGGGCTGGTGACCGGCGTCTGCATCCCGATCCACCTGGGCCGCACCCTGACCACGCATGAGATCGTCATCAGCGACGATGCGGGTCGGCGTCTGTGCACGTCCCGCATCACCAACATGCTGCTTGAAAGCTGAAACATGGCCGGCGAACTTCCGCAACGGATCCTGTGCCTGGGGGTGACGGGCAGCGGCAAGTCCACCCTTGCAAGGGACATCGCGGGCATCCTGGATCTTCCGGTGCACTACGTGGATGAGGAATTCGGTTGGCTCCCGGGGTGGGTGGAACGCGATGTCGGCGAACAAAAACGACTGGCCTTGGCCGCAGCAGTGGCGGATAGGTGGGTCTTTGACTCGGCGTACAGGCACTACCGGCATGAACTGATCCAACGTGCCGAGCTGGTTATTTGCCTGGATTACCCCCGGATGGTCTCGCTGGGGCGTTTGTTGGGCCGCACCGTGTGGCGGATTGTGCGCAGGGAACCGATGTGCAACGACAATGTTGAAACCTGGCAAAGAGCCCTCGGCAGCGATTCGATCCTGCGCTGGCACTTCAAGAGCTTCCCGGCCAAGCGCCGACAGATGCGTGAACTCGAGGCCCGACTGGGCCCCGACAGGGTCATCCGGTTGGAAAGCCCGAAGGACACCCGAGCTTGGCTGGCATCCCTTGAGGCGAGCCGGCGCACGTAAGGCAATCAGTAGACGCGGGTCTGGCCCGGGGCCTTGATGACGTCGTACCGGGTCTCACGAATCCCGCCGGGATATTCACGAGTGAACGTCGGGGCAAGCCTGGCGGTGCCGCGCATGGCAAAAAGCGGGCGCCCGCCACCCAAAAGGACCGGCATGGAGTACAGAAGCAACTCGTCGAGCAATCCCTCGTCAACGAATTGGCCGGCAAGCGAGCCCCCGCCGACAACCCAGACGTCCTTGCCCTTGGCGCTGCGTGCAACATCGCCCGCCCATTCGGTCACATCCCCGCGGACGAAGGTCAGGTCCGCCCCAGGGAACGCGGCAAGTTCCCGGTGCGTGAAGACCCAGACCGGAAGCCCCTGGTAGGGCCACTCCTGGCCAATCTCCTTGAGCATCCAGGAATAGGTGTCCGCCCCCATGGCGATCGCACCGACTTCCTCCATGAATGCATCGTAGCTTTCGGTCTGCCCGGCAAAGCCGTCAAAGGCCATGAGCCAGTCGAGTCGCTCGTTTTCATCGGCAATGTAGCCATCTGCCGAGGCTGCCACGAAGTACCTAAATTGCGTCATGGTGCCCATCCTATCCACGTGCTGGCCACCGCCGGAGGTATTGGGCACGGGGATTCCTCCGCCGGTGGTCCGCGCCAGCGGGCTTAAATGCCTTTCGCCCGCCCGGATCGATGGATCCGGGCGGGCGAAATCGCGGGGGTGGTGATAGTGCTCAGGCGCCGAGGATCTTTTCGCTAAGTGACGGCACTATGAGAACGATGCCAAAGATGACGACCAAGCCGCACATCGCAAAGCAACCGTAGGCCGCGAGCCTGGCTGGCATGGCCGAGCGTTTGGCGTCCTCGCCAACGGCAAGCATGCGCACGCCAAACGAGTATGCGCCGACAATGAAAAGCGCAGAGACCCAGGTGATGACGGCGACGATCAGGAATGCATCCCACTGAATTGCCATTACTTGACCTCCTGCTTGATCTTGGCGCGCTCCATCTTGCGGCGCTGCTTCTTGTTGGGGATGCTCACTGCTGCGCCGGAGACATCAACATCGCTGATCGCGTTGTTGTGGCCCACCATTTCACGGCGCGAGAGCACCCAGATCACCAGCAGGGAGCCAACTCCCAGAACTGTCACGATCACTAGTCCGCCGGTGCCGAAATGGGCAAGTGCGGCGGCTGCGGCGCCAATGATCCCGGCGGCCGGAAGCGTGAAGAGCCAACCCAGGGCAATGCGGCCCGCGGTTCCCCAACGGACTTCCGCTCCCTTCCGGCCCAGTCCGGAACCAATCACGGATCCGGAGGCAACCTGCGTGGTCGACAGGGCGAAGCCCAGGTGCGAGGAAGTCAGGATGGCCGCGGCGGTGGACGTCTCAGCGGCGAAGCCCTGGGCGGGCTTGACGTCGGTCAGGCCCGAACCCATGGTGCGAATGATGCGCCAGCCGCCCATGTAGGTGCCCAGCGCGATGGCCAGGGCACAGGTGGCGATGACCCAGAAGTGCGGGCCGGTGCCTGCATCCTGCAGGCCCGAGGCGACCAGGGTCAGGGTGATGACACCCATGGTCTTCTGTGCGTCGTTGGTGCCGTGGGCCAGTGCCACGAGCGATGAAGAGAAGATCTGTCCGTACCGGAATCCGCCGCGCTTCGGGGAAGCGAGGCCGGACTGACGCTTGGTTACCGAGTAGGCCAGCTTGGTACACAGATACGCCGAGGTTCCCGCGATGACGGGGGCCACCAGTGCCGGGAGCAGCACCTTGGACATCAGCACGTTGTAGTCGATGGCTCCGAACCCGGCACCGACGATCGCGGCACCGATCAATCCGCCGAAGAGTGCGTGCGAGGAGCTGGATGGGAGGCCCAACAGCCAGGTCACCATGTTCCAGACGACGGCGCCCATCAGTCCGGCGAAGATCATGGCCGGCATGATTTGCACGCCGGTTTCCCCACCCTCCTTGATGATGCCGCCGGAAATGGTCTTAGCGACTTCTGTTGAAAGGAAAGCACCAACAAGGTTCAGGACCGCGGCCAGCGCGACCGCGGTCTTCGGCTTGATGGCACCTGTTGCGATGGGCGTGGCCATCGCGTTCGCGGTGTCATGGAAGCCATTGGTGAAATCAAAGAACAGGGCAAGTGCAATGACCAGGACGACGATAAGCGTCAGATCCATGTATAAACCAATCGTGGGATTACGGGCGAGGGCCGAGTCGCGCTGGGTTACTCCGAATTCCCGCATTGTTTACCCAATGTTGGGGTTCCGTTCACCTAAGTCGCAGATTCATCATATGGCCTGCTCCGAACTAGTCAATTTTCCGTGCGTGGCTCAGCGCACCTCCATCGCCCGTGGTTAGGCACGGCGCGGGGACTGCTGCGCCCCAACGTGAGCGACTTCACCCGCAATCTGTCCCGGTCGGGCGAGGGCGACGCCATCGTGTCCAACCCGGAAATCGCAGCGAGCAAAGGTGATTATTCCGGTGATTCGGGTGCGCTAATCGGCGCGGAGCCGTAAGCTCGTTCAATGGCAAGATTCTTTGACGTTCACCCAGAAAACCCGCAGCCACGTGCAATTGCACAGGCCGTAGACCTGTTACGCAATGGCGGGCTGATCGCGTACCCCACCGATTCCTGCTACGCGTTGGGAGCCCAGATCGGCAACCACGACGCCTTGGACAGGATCCGGACCATCCGCCAGGTCGGCGACAAGCACCACTTCACGCTAGTCTGCAAGGACTTTGCCCAGTTGGGCCAGTACGTGGAGGTCAACAACCAGGTGTTCCGCAACATCAAGGCGGTAACTCCGGGCAGCTACACCTTCATCCTGCCGGCAACCAAGGAGGTGCCGCGGCGCCTGATGCATGCCAAGAAGAAGACGATTGGCGTGCGCATCCCCGACAACCCGGTGGTCCGCGCCTTGCTGGAAGAACTCGGCGAGCCCATTCTCTCCAGCACCCTGTTGCTTCCGGGCGAAGAGGATCCGATGACCCAGGGATGGGAAATCAAGGAGGCCCTGGACCATGTGGTCGAGGGCGTCATTGATTCCGGGGAATGCGGTATCGAGCCGACCACCGTCATCGATTACTCCAGCGGCGAGGCAGTCATTGCCCGCGTGGGCCTGGGCGATCCCTCACGGTTCGAATAGCGAAGGGGAAAGTCGCCCTCAAACGGCTTCACCTCGGGCATCGGTGAGATTGCAAACCAATTGCCAGAGGTGGCCGTCGGGATCCGCGAAGGTGCCGACGTACTGTTGCCGGCCGCTGACGTGCTCGATCTCATGGGGAACAAAGCCCTTCCCCGTCGAACCGGTTACGACGGCAAGTATTTCGTCGACCTCGGCCACGGTGGCGATGGCGCAACTGAGGAATGCATCGGTGGCCGGCACGGGTAGCAACGGTGTGCGCTTGGCTTCGCGCGAGTACTTGGTGAACGCCTCTGCCTCCGCCAGGAAGATCGACATCCCCGGCATTTCCAGACAGACCATGCCCATGGCAAGCCTGGCGCTTTCAATGCCCACCACGTCGCGGTAAAAGACCAGGGAGCGCTCGGCGTCCGCCACGGCCAGGCTCAGGACAACACCTTGGGTTTTCATCGGGCTTATGTTTCCTTCCACGCGGGGTGAAGCGTCTTGAATCCATTATTCATCGGTCGGCCGAGGTGCTGTGCCTGATCCCCCACGAGGTTTCCCATGTCTCGCCCGGCGCCAGCCAGTGCAGGGCCATCCCGTTGTTGAAGGCATTCGCCGGCGCTGTCATCGGCTCCAGGGCCACGGCGCGCACAGGTCCCCCGGGACCCGGGAATGCGGGGGCGGTGAACACCTGGATGAATCCGTAGCTGGAGTCCATGTGCAATTCCACGCGGTTCCCGTTGGGAGCCTGCAGATAATGTCGCGTGCTGCCGTCGGGTTTGCGTTGCAGGTCGGTCCATGTATCGTCCAAGGCAATCTCATTCAGTACCTGGCCCTGGCGGTAGTCAAACCGGGTCCCGGTCACCAGGTCCTGCTCGCCGGTGGGGATCATCGATCCGTCGACTTCCAAGTGCCGTCCGGCGTTGACAACCAGTGTCAGTTCGGCCGCCGGAGTATCGCCCAGCCGCAGGTAAGGATGGGCCCCCACGGCGACCGGTGCCGTCCGGTCCCCAACGTTTTCCAGCCTGTGGGTGACTTGCAGGCCATCCGCCACCAATTCGTAGTGCACGGACGTGGCAAGCCCGAAGGGGTATCCCGGCGCGGGGGAAATGTCCGCGGCCAACACCACGCTGGATTCGGTGCGCCGGACCTGCCGATAGCTGCTGTGTCGCAGAAGACCGTGGATGGCATTTCCGCGGGCGGGCTCCGTGATCGCCAGGTGTTCTTCCGCGCCTTCGTATCTCCAGGCTCCACCTGCCACGCGGTTGGGCCATGGCACTAATACCACACCGGCGCCGGACGGCGCCGCGATCTCCTGTGGGTAGTCCTGGACCAGTTCCACCCCATCGACAACCAGTCTGCGCAGCGACGCTCCGACCTCGTTCACCACTGCGTGTTGCCTGTGGCCGTTGATGGTGCCGGAGAGTTCGAATCGCTCACCCATCGGGGAACCGGGGTTTGACAAGATGGGCCTTTCCTCGTGCCGGCTGTCTGGCTTTGCTTCTGGAAAGAAGCTTATCCATCCCTCGCTCTTCTGGCATCCGAGGGCAAGGAACGAAAACGGGGTCGGGAAACCACGTTCGTGGTTCCCCGACCCCGCTGGCGCATGTTTGGCGCTTGGCTATTTGACCTGGTCGATGACGGTCTCGGCGACTTCGCGCATGGACAAGCGGCGGTCCATCGAGGTCTTCTGGATCCAACGGAACGCCTCGGGTTCGGTCAGTCCCATCTTCTCGGTCAGCAGGCTCTTGGCGCGTTCGACCAGCTTGCGGGTCGCGAACTGCTCGGTAAGGTCGCCGACTTCCTTTTCGAGGGCTCGGATTTCCTCGTAGCGGGAAATCGCGATCTCGATGGCAGGGACCAGGTCCGCCGGGGTAAAGGGCTTCACGACATAGGCCATGGCTCCGGCCTCGCGGGCGCGTTCCACCAATTCCTTCTGGCTGAAGGCGGTCAACAGCACCACCGGGGCAATGCGTTCCTTGACGATGGTCTCGGCGGCGGTGATGCCGTCCATGACCGGCATCTTGACGTCCATCAGCACCAGGTCCGGCTTGTGTTCCCGGGCCAGTTCGATGGCCTTTTCGCCGTTGTCTGCCTCGGCAACCACGTCGTAACCCTCGCCGCGCAGGATCTCGACAATGTCCAAGCGGATCAGGGTCTCGTCCTCGGCGACAATGACGCGGCGCGGTGCACCGGTGTTGGGTTCGGCCGCAATTCGGGTTACTTCGGGCAGGTCGCTCATCGTGCTCCTTCAATCCCGGCGTGACCGGGGGCATCATCAGTACTCGGTTTCGTCGTTAAGCCTATCTGCATGTACAGTGGATAACCGCAAGGACGCGAGGATTTCAGCACAAAGCAATTATCGGTTACGCTTATTCTCGCTGCTTCGATTTGTGCCCGCCCGAGTGGCGGAATGGTAGACGCGCTGCACTCAAAATGCAGTATCGAAAGGTGTGTGGGTTCGAGTCCCACCTCGGGCACAATTCGGCCCCGATCCCCTGTTTCACAGGCGATCGGGGCCTTTTTCTTTGCCCGGCTACCTCTCGCCCGATCTTCAGCCCTGGCGGGATTCCTGATCGGAGTTTTGGAAAATGTTTTTCCTCATTTCCATTTTTCCTTCCGGCGCGAGATGCGAAATCCTGTGTCACCAAGTCCCCCAGCGCGAGAGCCTCGGTAGCGTGCCCAAGGACCCCCCCATGACCGCTCTGGCAAGTATCCCTTGGGTGAGTATCACGGTGGCTGCCACGGCCAAGAAACCCAGATACCTATTGGCACTTCCTTGAACGAGCCGTGACGGCGACAAACGCTGTCCCTGGGCCTGGACCGGTCACGCCCCATGCGCCCCACACCCATAAGCGCGCGACGCCCAGCGCAGTTTCGTCGATACGATCCCGGCTCCTGCCCGCTCAATGAGGCTGGAGACACCGCCGGAATCGGTGACTACGCGGCCCAGGCGGCCACATTCATGCAGAACATGAACTCTGCATTGAAAGCGGCCGGCCCAAGCCCGACAGATGTCGTCTCCACACGTGTGCTGGTTGCCTCCACAGAGCAAAAGGACCTCGATGGGCACCACTGTGCCCGGGTACGACCACCAGCCCGCGGAGCTCGAGGCGGCCGCCGCCGTGCTGGACTGAGCCAGGCACAAAACACAAAAGCCGGATTTTCGTCGCGATCCCCAATGGGAACCACGACGAAAATCCGGCCTAATGCGCGGCGTTGCCTAGATGGAGAGGGCTTCGGAACCTACGACGTTTTCCGAGTCCCACGGGCCGACCTTCTCGCGGGCCGGCATCGGCTTGCCGTCACCGAGCTGGCCTGCGTCGGCAAGGTCGCCGACCTTGTGGATACGCAGCGAGTTGGTCGAACCTGCTTGGCCTGGAGGTGAACCGGCGGCGATGCAGACGATGTCGTTGATCTCGGCCAGGCCTTCCTGCAGCAGGGCGCGGTCGACCTGGGCCGTCATCTTGTCCGTGTGGTCAGCATATTCCACCAGGCGTGGCTGGATGCCCCACATCAGGGTCATGATGTTGTAGGTCTGCGGCAGTGGTGTGAAGGCCAACACCGGGCGCTTGGGGCGCAACCGGGACAGGCGTCGGGCCGAGTCGCCGGACTGGGTGAACGCCACGATGTACTTGGCATCCAGCTGGTCGGCGATCTCCACCGCAGCGCGGGTGATGGCGCCGCCACGGGTCTTGGGCTTCGAGCCCAGGCGCGGGATACGGTCCAGCCCGTGCGTTTCCGTGGAGGAAATGATCCGTGCCATGGTCTCGACGGTCTCGATGGGGTATTCGCCCACCGAGGTTTCTCCCGAAAGCATGACCGCGTCGGCACCGTCGAGGACGGCGTTGGCGCAGTCGGAGGCCTCGGCGCGGGTAGGCGTCGGGGACTCGATCATGGATTCGAGCACCTGGGTGGCCACAATGACCGGCTTGGCCCAGCGGCGGGCCAATTCAATGGCACGCTTCTGCACCAGCGGGACCTCCTCGAGGGGAAGCTCCACGCCCAGGTCGCCACGGGCGACCATGATCGCGTCAAAGGCGTCGATGATTTCCTCGATGGCGTCGACCGCCTGCGGCTTCTCGATCTTCGCGATCACCGGAAGGCGGCGGCCCTCCTCGTCCATGATCTCGTGCACGCGCTGGATGTCCGAGGCGTTGCGCACGAAGGACAGCGCGACCATGTCGACACCGGCACGAATGGCCCAGCGCAGGTCGTCCTCGTCCTTTTCGCTCAACGCGGGAACGTTGACGGCTACGCCGGGGAGGTTGATGCCCTTGTTGTTGGACACCTCCCCGCCCACGATGACCTCGGTGACGACCTTCTCGTCATCGACGGCGGTGGCGCGCAGTGCCACCTTGCCGTCGTTGATCAACAGGACGTCGCCCACGTTGACGTCCTTGGGCAGGCCCTTGAACGTCGTGGAGCAGAAGGTTGCATCTCCCAGCTCATCGGCAATCACGATGGTGAACGTGTCACCGACGTGGAGCATGTGCTTGGCGTCATCCACGAACCGGCCAAGGCGGATCTTGGGACCCTGCAGGTCGGCAAAGATGCCGACCGGCCGCCCGAGTTCCTGGGCCGCTGCCCGAACATTGCCCAGGTTCTCGGCGTGCATCGAGTGGTCACCGTGGCTCATGTTCAAGCGGGCGACGTCGACACCCGCCTTGAGCACTGCCAACGTCTTGTCGTAGGTTCCGATCGCCGGGCCCCAAGTGGCCACAATCTTTGCGCGTCTCATACGGTTAGCCAATCTGCCTTTCCATTTCTCAGGTCGGGAAAACACCGCATAGGAGGTGCATCCGTCTCACAACATGCTGATAGCCCTGTCCGTTGGTGCAACGGGGGCCGGAAGGCGGGTTTCGCCCATCAGGTACTTGTCCACGGCCGCGGCACAGGAGCGTCCCTCGGCTATGGCCCACACAATCAGGGATTGTCCGCGTCCGGCGTCGCCGGCCACAAACACCCCGGGGGTGTTGGTCATGTAGTAACCATCACGGGCGACGCTGCCCCGGTCATCAAACTCGGTGTTGGCCTGTTCCATGAGACCGGCAGTCTCGGGTCCGGTGAACCCGAGTGCCAGGAAGACGAGGTCGGCGGGTATGACCCGCTCGGTGCCTGGCTTCGGAAGGCGCTGACCGTCAATAAATTCGGTCTCTGCCACTGTAACACCCATCACGCTTCCCTGCTCTCCCGTGAAGTTGACCGTGGCGGCCAGGTAGGACCGTTCACCGCCTTCCTCGTGCGCCGACTGGACCTCAAAGAGGGTCGGTGACATGGGCCAGGGCTGGTGCCCCGGGCGCTCGATCGAGGGCTGGGCCCCGATGGCAAGGGTCGTCACGCTGGCAGCACCCTGGCGGATCGCGGTGCCCAGGCAGTCAGCCCCGGTGTCGCCGCCGCCGAGGATGATGACGTGCTTGCCCTTGGCGTCGATGCGCACGGCATCGCGTTCACCCGCAACCACCTCATTGGAATCAACGAGGTATTCCATGGCGAAGTGGACGCCGGAAAGCTCGCGCCCCGGGACCGGAAGGTCCCGCGGAACGGTGGCGCCGGTGGCCACGATGACCGCGTCGTAGGTCCGATTCAGCTGCTCGAACTCGATGTCGGTGCCCACGGAAACGCCGGGGCGGAAAACCGTTCCCTCGGCCTCCATCTGGGCCAGCCGGGTGTCAAGGACAACCTTGTCCATCTTGAAGTCGGGGATGCCGTAGCGCAGCAGTCCCCCGATCTTCGTATCGCGTTCGTACACCGCGACGGTGTGCCCGGCGCGGGTCAGCTGCTGGGCGGCTGCCAGCCCGGCGGGGCCGGAACCGACCACGGCAATGCGCATGTCGGTGTGGCGCACGGCCAGCACCGGCTCTAGTCCGCCGGAGGCAACCAGGGTGTCGGCGATTTCGACCTCGACCTGCTTGATTGTTACGGCCGGCTGGTTGATTCCCAGCACGCAGGAGGACTCGCAGGGGGCCGGGCACAGCCGCCCGGTGAATTCCGGGAAGTTGTTGGTTGCATGCAGGCGCTCGCCCGCATCGGCCATCCGGCCCTGGTGGACCAGGGAGTTCCACTCCGGGATGAGGTTGCCCAGCGGGCAGCCGTTGTGGCAGAACGCGATGCCGCAATCCATGCACCGTCCGGCCTGCTTGGTCAGCACGTCGGCATTTTGCCGCTCGGTGACCTCCTTGTAGTCCATGATGCGCACCGAGACGGGGCGCTTGGGCGGGGTTACACGGTCGCGTACCTCTAAGAATCCACGTGGATTAGCCACGGGTCACCTCCAGAATCCGGTTCCAGACAGTTGCTGAATCCGGGTCGAATCCTTCATTGGCGGCATCGTTGCGTGCCTGTGAAACGGCTGCGTAGTCGCGCGGCAGCACCTTGGTGATGCGGGCCGCGGCCACCGGCCAGTCGGCCAGCAGGCTGGCCGCAAGGGCCGAGCCGGTGTATGCCACGTGCTGTGCGAGCAGGTCCTTGATGAGCGTGCAATCCGCTTCGTCGGGACCGCTCAGGAGCAGGTCCTCGTTGTCCACGGCCAGCGGGTTCAGCGCCGCGACATCAAGGTCCAGGACGTAGGCCACGCCACCGGACATGCCGGCGGCGAAGTTGCGCCCGGTGGCGCCCAGGATCAGCGCCGTTCCCCCGGTCATGTATTCGCAGCCGTGGTCGCCGATGCCCTCGACCACCGCGGTGGCACCGGAATTGCGTACGCAGAAGCGTTCGCCCACCATGCCGCCGATGAACAGCTCGCCGCTGGTGGCGCCGTAGCCGATGACGTTTCCGGCAATGACCTGCTCGGCGGGGTTGAATCCGCTGCGCGGATCCGCCTTCACGGTGACCCGTCCGCCGGAAAGGCCCTTGCCGACGTAGTCGTTGGAGTCGCCGATCAGGTGCAGTGCCACCCCGGCGGGCAGGAAGGCGCCCAGGGACTGGCCGGCATGCCCGCGCAGCGTCACCTCGATGGTGCCCGGTTCCAGCTCCTCGGTCCCGAAGGTGCGGGTGACGTGGTGGCCGAGCATGGTTCCCACCGAGCGGTCGGTGTTCTTGATTGGGAGGTCAAGGACGACCTTCTCGCGGCGTTCCAGGGCAGGGGCCGAGGCCTCGATGAGCGCCACGTCGAAGTGGGTGCCAAGGCCGTGGTCCTGGGAGACGGTGCGCGAACGTGCGGCCCCGGGCTTGGAGCCCGCGGTGTTGAAGATCTTTTCCAGGTGCAGGCCCTGGGTCTTCCAGTGGCCAACCGCAGCACGGGTGTCGAGCAGCTCGGCCTGGCCGATGGCCTCCTCGAGGGTGGCGAAACCGAGTTCCGCCAGCAGCTCGCGGACCTCCTGGGCGAGGAACTCGAAGAAGTTCACCACGTGGTCGGCCTGGCCGTTGAAGCGCTGGCGCAACTCCGGGTTCTGCGTGGCCACGCCCACCGGGCAGGTGTCCAGGTGGCAGACGCGCATCATGATGCAGCCGGCAACCACCAACGGTGCGGTGGCGAAGCCGAATTCCTCGGCGCCCAGCAGCGCGGCGATGACCACGTCGCGGCCGGTCTTCAGCTGGCCGTCGACCTGGACGGTGACGCGTTCGCGCAGCCCGTTGAGCATCAGCGTCTGCTGGGTCTCGGCCAGGCCGAGCTCCCACGGAACGCCCGCATGCTTCAGCGAGTTCAGCGGGGACGCGCCGGTGCCGCCGTCGTGGCCGGAAACCAGCACCACGTCGGCCTTGGCCTTGGTGACGCCGGCCGCGACGGTGCCGATGCCGACCTCGGAGACCAGCTTCACGTGGACGCGGGCACTCGGGTTGGAGCACTTCGCGTCGTGGATCAGCTGGGCCAGGTCCTCGATCGAGTAGATGTCGTGGTGCGGCGGCGGGGAAATCAAGCCGACGCCGGGGGTCGAGTGGCGCGTGCGGGCCACCCACGGGTAGACCTTCAGGGCAATCAGCTCGCCGCCCTCGCCGGGCTTGGCACCCTGGGCCATCTTGATCTGGATGTCATCTGCATGCGTGAGGTACATGCTGGTGACGCCGAAGCGGCCCGAGGCGATCTGCTTGACCGCCGAGCGGCGCTCGGGGTCAAGCAGCCTGTCGACGTCCTCGCCACCCTCGCCGGTGTTGGACTTGCCGCCGAGGCGGTTCATCGCAATGGCCAGGGTCTCGTGGGCCTCGGCGGAGATCGAGCCGTAGCTCATCGCGCCGGTGGCGAACCGCTTGACGATTTCGCTAACCGGTTCCACCGAGTCGATGTCGATGGGTGCGCGTTCGCCGGTCTTGAAGTCAATCAGCCCGCGCAACGTCATCAGGCCCTTGGCCTGGTCATCCACACCCTGGGTGTACTTCTTGAAGATGTCATAGCGGCGTTCGCGGGTTGCATGCTGCAGCCGGAAGACCGTTTCGGGGTTGAAGAGGTGCGGCGGGCCCTCGCGGCGCCACTGGTACTCGCCGCCGGTCTCCAGGACGCGGTGCGCGTCCGGGTTCAGGTCGGCGGGGTAGGCGCCGGCATGGCGCATCGCGGTTTCGGTCGCGATGATGTCAAGGCCGACGCCGCCGAGCTGCGAGGAGGTGCCGGTGAAGTACTGGTCGACCACGCGCTGGGACAGGCCCAGCGCCTCGAAGGTCTGGGCGCCACAGTATGAGGCGACGGTGGAGATGCCCATCTTCGACATGATCTTCAGCAGACCCTTGCCCAGCGCCTTGATCAGGTTGGTCTGTGCCTTGGCCGGGGTCACGGAGCCGAGTTCGCCCCGCAGTGCCATGTCCTCGACCGATTCCAGGGCCAGGTACGGGTTGATGGCCGAGGCGCCGTAGCCCACGAGCACGGCAATGTGGTGCACCTCGCGCACGTCCCCGGCCTCGATGACCAGGGAGGTCTTGGTGCGGTTGGCGCTCTTGAGCAGGTGGTGGTGCACCGCGGAGGTGAGCAGCAGCGACGGGATCGGCGCCCACTGGGCGTTGGAGTCCCTGTCGGAGAGCACGATGAACTTCACGCCGCGGTTGGTGGCGGCGGAGACCTTCTCGCAGATTTCCTGCAGGCGGGCGCGCAGCTCGGACTCGCCGCCCTCGGGGCGGTAGAGGCCGCGGACGCGCAGCGCCACCTTGGCGCCGTTCTCGTCGCGGATGTTGGCGATCTTGGCCAGGTCGTCGTTGGTGATCACCGGGTAGTCCAGGGACACCTGCTGGGCGTCGACCTTGCCGGTGGCCAGGAGGTTCCCGTCCGGGCCGATGCTAATGCCCAGGGAAGTGACCAGTTCCTCGCGGATGGAATCCAGCGGCGGATTGGTGACCTGGGCGAAGGACTGCGTGAAGTAGTCGAAGAGCAGCCGGGAGCGGTCCGAGAGCACGGCAACCGGGGTGTCGGATCCCATGGCGCCGAGCGGCTCGGCGCCCGCGGAGGCCATCGGGGCCAACAGGATCCGCAGCTCCTCGGTGGTGTAGCCGAAGGTGCGCTGGCGGATCTGCACGGACGCGGAGTTGTGCTTGACGTGCTCCAGGTCGGGCAGGTCGCTCAGGCTGATCTTGTTTTCGCTGACCCACTGGGCCCACGGCGCCGAGGCGGCAACCTGCGACTTGATTTCCTCGTCGGAGATGATGCGCCCGGCCTCGGTGTCCACCAGGAACATCTTGCCGGGGGCGACACGGCCCTTGGAGGCGATGAGTGCGGGATCGAGGTCGATGACGCCGACCTCGGAAGCCAGGACGACCAGTCCGTCGGTGGTGACCCAGTAGCGTGCCGGGCGCAGGCCGTTGCGGTCGAGCACGGCACCTACCTGCTTGCCGTCGGTGAAGGACACCGCGGCGGGCCCGTCCCAGGGCTCCATGAGCATCGAGTTGTACTCGTAGAAGGCGCGGCGGTCAGCGTCCATGGCGGCGTGGTTTTCCCAGGCCTCCGGGATCATCATCATGATGGCCTGGGCGATCGGGCGACCGGAGAGCATGAGCAGCTCGGCGACTTCGTCGAAGGAGGCCGAGTCGGAGGCGCCGGGGCTGCAGATCGGGAAGAGTTCCTCGGGGACCTCGCCCAGCAGGGACGAGGCGAGCTGCGACTGGCGGGCGCGCATCCAGTTGCGGTTGCCCTTGACCGTGTTGATCTCGCCGTTGTGGGCGAAGGTACTGAACGGCTGGGCCAGCGGCCACGAGGGGAAGGTGTTGGTGGAGAAGCGCGAGTGCACGATGCCGAGGCGCGAGGCGAAGCGCTCGTCGGTCAGGTCCGGGTAGAACTCGGTGAGCTGCTCTGTCGAGAGCATGCCCTTGTAGACCATGGTGGCGGAGGAGAGCGACGGGAAGTACACGCCGAACTTGTTCTGTGCGCGCTTGCGGATCCGGAAGACCCGGGCGTCAAGGTCGGCCTCGTGCTCCTGGGCGGCACCCAGGAAGAGCTGGGAGAAATGCGGCATGGAGCCCAGCGCGGTGGCGCCGATGGTCTCGGTGTTCACCGGAACGTCGCGCCAGCCGAGCACGGCCAGGCCTTCTTCGGCGGCAAGATCTTCCAGGGCGGTGACGGCGGCGGCGCGCTGCGCGGGATTCTGCGGGAGGAAGGCGGTGCCGGCGGCGTAGCGGCCGGGGGCGGGCAGGTCGATGTCGGTGACGGCGCGGAAGAATGCGTCGGGGATCTGCGTCAGGATGCCTGCACCGTCGCCGGTGCCTGCGTCGGCGCCCACGGCGCCGCGGTGTTCGAGGCGGCGCAGCGCCTCGAGGGCCTGCTCCACGATGGTGTGGCTGGCCTTCTGCGTCAGCGTGGCAATGACCGCCAGGCCGCACGCGTCTTTTTCGTTTGCCGGGTCATAGAGCCCTTGGGCTTCCGGGACGTCGGCAAACCTGGTGAAGGGCGAGGAAACCTCCTCGCCTTGATGCGGTGAGGCATTGAGTTGGACTCCGGTCATGCTCATCAGTGGTCCCTTTCTCGGTGTGTGGACGACGGGTGTTGATCTTCGGGCGACGTTGACCGAGGAAGGCAATGGGCTCGCAAATCGGCACCCCGAATCGGGGGGCCTGCGGTGGGGTGCGTGACACCTTGGATGCGTGGGCGGTATCCGAGCGGTCCCCTGGTTGGCGGAGCGCGGACTGGGCGCTTCCACGTCGTTGTGGTCGCCGCGCAGCCTTGGTTGCGGTTCATGGGTACTCCGCACGCGGCACTCATGCCACGGTGAAAAAAGAGTAACACCGGCATGTTTCAGATTTGCACGCACTTATGTTTCCAACAGTTTTCGCACCCCTCACTAACCCATTGCTGACTTGGGTCTATTAAGTTTCTGCAATGTTTCGTCGCAATACAGTATGAGCCCCTTCATCTTCCTCCGCCAAGGTGCAAGGATCAAGATGTCCATTGTCCGCGCTGAGACAGGCGGTTCTCTCACGTAGGGAACGGTGACGGGCGGGCGGTGGACCCCGGCGCAGGCCTTTCCGACGCAGTGGGGCCGTCAGACATCCCGAGGGCACGGACGGCGAAGGCCGGCCCTTCCCTTCCATGGAGAAAGGGTAAGACCGGCCTTGGCCCGGCACAGCGGATCGGGATCCGGCGGGTGCCGCGGTACTACTTGTTCCCGGCTTCGGGCCCGGTATCGCCGGTGCCTTCGGTGTCCCGTCCGTCATCCGGATCGGCGGGCGTGGCCGCGTCCGCGGCTTCCACCTGGGGCTCGCGGCCGGTCAGGTACACGCCGGGATCCGGCTGCGGGCGGAGCCTGCGGAGCACGAACAGCAGTCCGACGGCGCCCATGATGACCATGGCAATGGCCAGCCACATGTGCACGCGCAGCCCGATGCCGAGGATGTTGATGGTGTCGGCCGCGTCGATGCGCATGGTTTCCATGATGATCCGGCCAATGCCGTACCAGATGAGGTAGGACCAGAACATGGCTCCGCGGCGCAGCTTGAACTTTCGGTCCAGGGCGAGGAGCAGCAAGACCCCTGCCACGTTCCACAGCGATTCGTAAAGGAACGTGGGGTGGAACAGGGTTCCGGCCGGGAGCCCCGGGGGGAAGTTGTAGCTGTCCGGATCGATTTCCAGGCCCCACGGCAACGTGGTGGGCGCCCCGAAGAGCTCCTGGTTGAACCAGTTGCCCCAGCGCCCGAAGGCCTGTGCCAGCAGCACCCCGGGGGCAGCTGCATCAAGGAACGCCGAAAGCCGCACCCCGGCGCGGCGGCAGGCAATCAGTGCACCGACGGTGCCGAGGCTGATGGCCCCCATGATGCCCAGGCCGCCGGCCCAGATCTGCGGGATCTCGGCCCAATGCGCCATCTGCCCGTTGAGCCCGAAGTAGTAGTCGGGATCCGTGACGAGCACGTGGTACAGGCGTCCGCCGACGATCCCGAAGGGGATGGCCCAGATGCAGATGTCCCAGACCACGTCCTCTGGTCCGCCCTTGGCGCGCCAGCGCCGCGCGGTGATCCACATGGCAGCAACGATGCCGAGCATGATGCAGATCGCGTAGGCGTGGATGGTCAGCGGGCCGAGGGAGAACTTCGAGAACTCGGACGGAGGGCTCGGAATCGAGGCGAGCACGTTGGTTCCCGCCACGGCCAGCTGCATCATGCGTTCACTGCCCGCCCGCTGAGTTCGGCGGTGAGCCTGGCAACCGCTTCCACTCCCCCGTCGCGAAGTGCGGCAACCAGTGCGGTGCCCACGATGACGCCGTCGGAGTAGGCGCCGATCTCGGTTACGTGCTTGCGCTGCGAAACACCCAGGCCAACGCAGGCGTTTTCGGCGCCGGCGGCGTGGGCCGCGGAAACCACGGCTGCGGCGGCGTCGGAGACTTCGTCGCGGGCTCCGGTGACGCCCATGACCGAGACACAGTAGACGAAGCCGCGGCTTGCGGCGACGGTGGCCTTCATGCGGGCCTCGGTGGAGGACGGCGCAACCAGGAAGACCCGGTCAAGCCCGTACTTGTCCGAGGCTTCCATCCATTCGGCTGCCTCGTCGGGAATCAAATCCGGGGTGATCAGGCCGGCGCCGCCGGCCTCGGCCAGCCGGCGGGAGAACTCGTCGACGCCCATGCGCAGCACCGGGTTCCAGTAGGTCATGATCATGACCGTGGCCGAGCAACGCTCGGTGATGCCCTTGATGATGTCGAAGACCTGGGCGACCTTGAAGCCCTGGGCCAGCGCCTGGACCGTGGCGGCCTGGATGACGGATCCGTCCATGACCGGGTCCGAGTACGGGATGCCGACCTCGATGATGTCGGCGCCGTTTTCGGCCATGGCCACGGCTGCATCAATGGTGCCCTGCACGTCCGGAAAGCCGGCGGGCAGGTAGCAGATCAGGGCCGGGCGGCCTTCGGCCCGGGCCGCTGCGATCGCCGCGGCACTCTTGGATACGGGGCTCACTTGGCGTCCTTCGCTTCGATGTCGATGAGGTTGAACCATTCGGCTGCGGTTCCAACGTCCTTGTCCCCGCGACCCGAAAGGTTGGCAATAATGACGGTTTCTTCCGGCTTGGCTCCGGCGGCTATCTTGCGTGCCGCGATCTTCAGCACGCCCGCCAACGCGTGGGCGGACTCGATGGCCGGGATGATGCCCTCGGTGCGGCACAGCAGCGAGAAGGCGTCCATGGCCTCGACGTCGGTGATCGGCTCGTACTTCACACGTCCAATATCGGCCAGGTAGGCGTGCTCCGGGCCAACGCTCGGGTAGTCAAGGCCCGCGGAGATCGAGTGGGAGTCGATGGTCTGTCCGTCGTCGTCCTGCATCAGGTAGCTCTTGGCACCGTGCAGCACTCCCGGGCGGCCCAGGGTAATGGCAGCTGCATGGCGCGGGGTGTCAACGCCGTCGCCGCCGGCCTCGAAACCGTAAAGCTCCACCGCGGGGTCGTCCAGGAAACCGTGGAAAAGTCCGATGGCGTTCGAGCCGCCGCCGATGCAGGCAGCCACTGCGTCCGGCAAACGCCCGGTCTGGGCAAGGATCTGCTCGCGGGCTTCCTCGCCGATGACCTCGTGGAAGTAGCGCACCATGGCGGGGAACGGGTGCCCGCCGGCGACGGTGCCCAGCAGGTAGTGGGTGTTCCCGACGTTGGCGACCCAGTCGCGCAGCGCCTCGTTGATGGCGTCCTTCAGCGTCTGGGATCCTGCGGTCACCGGGATGACGGTGGCGCCGAGCAACTGCATGCGCGCCACGTTCAGCGCCTGCCGGCGGGTATCCTCCGCGCCCATGTAGACGACGCATTCAAGACCCATCAGGGCAGCGGCCGTGGCCGAGGCGACGCCGTGCTGGCCGGCGCCGGTTTCGGCAATGATGCGGGTCTTGCCCATGCGCTTGGCCAGCAACGCCTGGCCAAGCACGTTGTTGATCTTGTGGCTGCCGGTGTGGTTAAGGTCCTCGCGCTTGAGGAAGACGCGCACCCCGCCGGCGGCCTCGGAGAAGCGCTTGGCCTCGGTGAGCATGGAGGGACGGCCCGTGTAGTTCTTGTTCAGGTCCTTGACCTGCGCCACGAATTCCGGGTCGGCCTTGGCCGCTTCGAAGGTTTCATTCAGCTCGTCCATGGCCGCGATCAGCGATTCGGGCATCCAGCGTCCGCCGTATGCGCCGAAGTACGGGCCCGCGGCGTGCCGCAACGAGTGGGAGGGGGAGGATTCGGACTGGCTTTCGCCCATGTCCGGGTCACCTGTCATCGGGTTCATCTGGCGCATCCTTTTCTTGCTAAGGAATTCTTCGAGGGGTGTGGGGGGTCAGCTGGCGCGAGCCGGCTTGGCTGCGGTTCCGGAGGCGATGAAGCGCTCGATCGCGGCGCGCGGGTCGTTGTCCTTGACCAGGGCCTCGCCCACCAGGATCGCGTCGGCGCCGTGGCTTGCGTATTGCTCGACGTCGGCGACGTCGCGCACACCGGATTCGGCCACGATGACGACGCCGGAGGGGATGGCTGCCGCAAGCCGGGAGAAGTTCCCGCGGTCAACTTCAAGGGTCTTGAGGTTGCGCACGTTCACGCCGATGATCCGCGAACCGAGCGCCACCGCGCGGGCGATTTCCTCCTCGGTGTGCGTTTCGACCAAGGCGTTCATGCCCAGGGCATGGGTCAGGTCGAGGAATTCGCGCAGCTGCGCGTCGTCCAGGGCCGCAACGATCAGCAGCACCAGGTCGGCGCCGTGGGCGCGGGCCTCGTGGATCTGGTAGGGATCGACGGTGAAGTCCTTGCGCAGCAGCGGGATCTTCACCGCGGCGCGCACCGCGTCGAAGTCGGCCAGCGATCCGCCGAAGCGGCGCTCCTCGGTCAGCACCGAGATCACCGAGGCTCCCCCGGCCTCGTAGGCGCCGGCCAGCTCGGCCGGTTCGCCGATGTCGGCCAGTGCTCCCTTGGAAGGGGACTTTCGTTTCACCTCGGAGATCACGTGCAGGGTGTGATCGCGTTGGGCAGCGTCCAGGTGTCCGCCCAGGGCAGCGTAGGCGTCGAGGGCGGGAACCGCGGCGGCTGCTGCCGCCTCGATTTGGGCCTGGTCGATGATGGACCGACGGGCGTCCAGATCAATCTGAACGCCCGCGATGATATCTGTAAGTACACTCACGGCTAGTGCGAGTCGCCAGACCTGGAGCCGTTGACGCCGAAGCCGGCCTTCTTCATGATCCAGCCGACGATCAGGCCAAGGACCACGATGGCGCAACCCACGTAGACGACGAAGGCGTTGTGTCCGGCAAAGGCGATGCAGCCGACAACGAAGCCGACCATCATGATGCCGACCATTGACCATGCGGCCTTGGAGTTGCCGTGTCCGATTTCCTCGGAGTGCATTGGATCGATCTGGGGGTTGGCGTTAGCCATGGTGGGATACTCCTACTCACCTCGTGCGAATCGGGATTATTCCCGATAAATATCTTTGTTTCCATTCTGCCATTCTTTGCGGCGATGGCATGCCATGTTGCGCCGCGTGTGCGCGTTACCCGGTGGGATCGTCCCCCCGGGAGAGCGAGTCCCAGCCGGAGATCTCATCGATTTGGCCGTCCTGCGCCGCGGCCGGAAGTCCCGCGGCGTCGCGGGCGTACTTGCGGGACCCCGCCCAGTGGCGCCCGGCGACGGCCAGCAGCACCGCGTTGGCCACGAGCACCGCCCCCGCCAGCGCCGCGGCCCAGGGCCAGAACGTCACGTCGTAGTCGCCGCCGGAGGTGTTCAGTCCGGTGGCCTCCCCGACCTTCGTCGCGGCCGCGAGCACCGGGTCGATGAGCACGGACACTGCCGCGGCGACGATTCCGCCGCCGACCAGCAGCAGGATCGCGGCGATGATCCAGCGGGCGGCCTTCCCGGCGATCATCGCGGCAAGCGAGCCCGCCAGCGCCACCACGGCCAGGGCCGCCACGGCGGCGGCGGCATCGGAGCCCGCCACTTCGATGAGCGGGATCTTCACGGAGCCGACCTCCGGCTGGACGTTGATCCAGGTCCGGGTGCTGGTGGCCAGCGCCAGGACCGCGCCGGCCAGGCCCACGAGCATGACGTTGCGCTTGGATCCCCAGCGCGGCTTTTGTTGCTCGCTCAAAACTGCTTGCCGTCCACTTGTGCCGGCGCCATGGTCCCGGCGGCCCAGACGGCCCGCAGGGGTGCGGCCGACTTGTTGATGGTTTCCAGGGCCTCTGCGTCGAGGTCGGAGTCGGCGACGATGCCGCCGCCGGCCTGCACGTAGGCCCGGTTGCCCTTGATGAGCGCGGAGCGGATGGCGATGGCCATGTCCATGTCCCCGGTGAAGTCCAGGTAACCCACCACGCCGCCGTAGATGCCGCGGCGGTAGGGCTCGAGTTCATCGAGCAGCGACAGGGCGCGCGGCTTGGGCGCGCCGGAGAGCGTACCGGCCGGGAACGTCGCGGCGAGCACGTCGTAACCATCGTGGCCCGGCTTCAGCTTTCCAACCACGTTGGAGACCAGGTGCATGATGTGGCTGAAGCGCTCGACCTCCATGAACTGGGTGACCTCGACGGAGCCCGGCAAACAGACCTTGGAGAGGTCGTTGCGCGAGAGGTCCACCAGCATCAGGTGCTCGGCGCGTTCCTTCTCGTCGTTCAGCAGGTTCTTCTCGTGCTGCTGGTCATCCTCGTAGTTGGTCCCGCGCGGGCGCGAGCCGGCGATCGGGTGGGTGACCACGTGGTCGTCGTTGACGGTGACCAGTGCCTCGGGCGAGGAACCGACGATGGAGTACGCCTTGCCGTGCGCGTCCTGCAGCGTGAAGAGGTACATGTAGGGGCTGGGGTTGGTGCCGCGCAGGATCCGGTACACATCCAGCGGGTCCGCGTGGGACTCGAGCTCGAAGCGGCGGGAGATCACGACCTGGAAGACCTCGCCGTCGACGATGGCCTCCTTGCCGCGCAGCACCGCCCGGCGGTAGGAGTCCTCGTCCCAGGAATGGGTGACGGCGTTCATGAGCTCGTCGGCCGGGACGTCGGTGCCGGAAAGGACCGAGACGGGGTTTTCCGCTGCCTCGCCGAGTGCGTCAAGCATCTCGCCCAGGCGCTGAACCGCGTGGTCGTAGGCGCCGTCGACGCCCTCGGTGGTGCCGTTGAAGTTGATGGCGTTGGCGATGAGCGTCAGCGTGCCGTCGGTGTTGTCGTGCACGGCCATGTCGCCGACCAGGTTCATGGCCAGTTCCGGCAGGTGCAGGTCGTCGGCCGGCGGGTTGGGCAGCTTCTCCCAGTGGCGCACCGCCTCCCAGCCGATGAAGCCGACCATGCCGCTGGTCAGCGGCGGCAGCCCGTGCAGGGGTTCGGTGCGCAGGGCTCGGACCGTGTCGCGCAGGACCTCGACCGGGTTGCCCTCGGTGGGCATGCCCGCCGGCGGGGTGCCCTGCCAGTGGGCCTTGCCGTCAAGGGTGGTCAGCGTTGCGGGCGAGTTCACGCCGATGAAGGAGTAGCGGGACCACACTCCCCCGGCCGCGGCCGATTCCATCAGGAAGGTGCCGGGACGCCCGCCAGCGAGCCGGCGGTAGATGGAAATGGGTGTCAGCGCATCGGCGAGCACCCTCATGGTCACGGGAATGACGCGGCGATCCGCGGCGAGGGCGCGGAATTGCTCGCGGGTGGGTGTCAGTGCGCCGAGAGCTTGCATGAGCGAAGAATGGTCCTTGCGTGTTCGGATGGAGCGGGGAAAATCAGGAAACGCGGCGGCCCACGACGGTGGGCAGTTCGCGCCCGTCGAAGCAGGTGTGGGTCCCGGTGTGGCAGGCGGCGCCGATCTGGTCGACGATCACCAGCAGGGCGTCGCCGTCGCAGTCAAGGGCCACGGAGCGGACCAGCTGGGAGTGCCCGGAGGTGTCGCCCTTGCGCCAGTATTCCTTGCGGGAGCGGGACCAGAAGGTCACCCGCCCGGTGGTCAGGGTGCGGCGCAGCGCCTCATCGTCCATCCACCCGAGCATCAAGACCTCGCCGCTGCCGTGCTGCTGGATGATGGCAGCGACCAGTCCGGCCTCGTCCTTCTTCAGGGCGGCGGAAATCTGGGCGGATAGCTTCCCGTCGACGGAGGCGGGTTCGGTGTAGGCAGGGTTCTGTGACATCCACACCAGTCTAGTGCCACGGGCGGCAAAACCGGTCCCGAAACACGTTGGCGCCGGGCCCCGCCGACGATTTCGTCCATTTCCGCAGCGCCGCCCCGGATCGTCCGCCCCAACATCCTGTTTGCCCGGCCTGACAACCCCCAGGTGGCCGGGCTCGGTGCGGCGGAACCCTGGGCGGCGGCCCGTGCAAGCCGTCCGCGGAGGAATCCGGCAGCGAACCTGACTAGCCAATCGCCCCGTGGCCACCAGCGCCCATCACTCGGGATGGAGGTGTGGCTTGCTGCGGCGGAACCCACCTGCATCCGGTGGAGGGTCCCGGGCACAGCAGGTGCAGCGTTGGCGGGGGTTGCCCATCTTTTCGGCTATTTCCGGCGCCGTGGCTGCAGCCTGGACAGCCACGGCGCCGGCTGCCGTCATCGGCGTGCACACGGATCCAGACATGGCCCATGGCGGACACAAGCGAGGTCGACATGGTCAGGTGCGAGCGTTCCGTGCACGGTTAGGCCAAGGTGTCTGCGATCTTGCCAGGCCGACCGAGAACGGCCGTGCAGCATCTGCGGTCATGTCGCCGCGTCTGCGCGTTGGCAGATTGGGCAGCCAGGCAGCGATTGCTCGGCACTCCGGATAGCCTGAATGCGGTCTTATCCCATTGGCGTCACGACGTTGAGAAAGTGGCGCGTGACACCAACGCCGAGCCACACGGTCCATTCGTGCCGGTTGGTTCTGACGCGGCTTGGGCGCTGAGCGAAATAGAAGCTCCAAGTGCCCCCGAACGTGTTAGTTTCGAGGTGATGCATTTCGTACCAGCCTCGCGTGAAGTATTGGCCGAAGTCCTGCTGGCTGCAGGGCCGACGGCCCCCACATTGTGCGCCGGATGGCAGACCCGCCACCTGGCCGCGCACCTGGTCCTGCGGGAGCAGTCGCTGCTTGCCGCCGGCCTGGTCATCAAGCCGCTGACGCACCGCATGGAAGCCGAACTGGACCGGCGTGCGGAGCTGGCCAAGGACCGCAACGCCTACGCGGGCCTCGTCAACGAGTTCCTGCGCGGCGCCCCGAGATTTTCGCCCCTGTCCAACGCGCACGTTGACCGCTCGGCGAACCTCTCCGAGTTCTTCATCCACACCGAGGACGTACGCCGCGCGTCCGACCGCTGGGTCCCGCGTGCGCTTGACGCCAAGTACGAGGATCTCCTGTGGGAGGACCTGTTGCGCCACGCCGGTCACTACTACCGCGGCGCGGATGTCGGCATCATCCTGGTCCGCCCCGACGGGCAGCGCCACGTGACCCGCAAATCCAGCTCCTCGGTGGCCATCACCGGGCACCCGGGCGAGCTGCTGCTGCACGCCTCCGGACGCCGCGAGGAGGCCCTGGTGACGTTCGAGGGCGCCGACGAGGCCATCGCACTGCTCTCGGTCTCGCTCTAGCCCCCTCTTCGGGCAGCCGGGCCAGACCTCCAGATAGCCTCCCGCCGCCACGCACGCATTCCCACCCGGCGAAATCATACAGACGGCGCGGTTTCTTGACGGGTGCATAAACCACGGCTTTTCCGGCGCCAAACTTCCATGACATTGGCCGCACTCTCGATGCTCTCGCCATGGGCATTGCTGCGCGATTCCTGGTCATCAAGTACAAGTTCGATTCATCGGTCGGCCCGAGAATCTGGTGGACTGACCCCTGGCAGGATCCTGGTGGAATACAGCATCGCAGGACAGCGGCCGCGGCCTGTTGGAGGGCAAACAGAGCCTCGCCATCCACACCAGCGGCGTTTACGCCCCCGGCGTGCCGGCCGCCTTTGGTTCTGATTTCAGCAGCACCTTCTTTGCTGACTGGCTGAATTTCGTAGGCATCCAGGATGCTACCCATGTCCGGTTCGCTCCCAGTGTCTTGAACGGCGACGTGGACGGCACGCGCAAGGTCGCCGAGGCCGAACTATCCGAAGCTGCCTTCGGGTTCGCCGGCAAGCTCTCCGCCGTTGGAACCATCCAGCTCGTCAATGACCAGGCCTGACACCTGCCCGGCCAGTCATTGGTCTCCGGTGCCTGATCACAAGCCCTGACCACATTCGCGGACGAGTTCGGATTCCGCTAGATTTCCGTGAAGTCCCCTGCCGCAAGCCCACCCGGAGCCACTACATGGATGACTGCCAAAACGCTGCCGGCCGGGTTTGAACCGGTGGCCGCCGGTTCCACGGCAGCGGGCAGGATCGCGGTGGCACTCCACGAGGTTCCCGCGCGCAACACGGCCGTCGGCTCGCCGTTCACGGTCAGCCGGATAGCGGCGTCCTCGGCCGCCTGGATTTCTCCTTCCAACAGCAGCCTGCGGGCACCCTCGTTATAGGACCGCGGATCGAATCGCCCGTCGATGCCTATCCGGGGCACTTCAGCGTCGGCAGGAACCTCGGCGCGGGTCCCCATCCTGTGGCTGTCGCCGGGCAGCTCGGGGGCGAGGGCCGGTGGGTGGCGCAACGTCCCGGCATCCTCAAAGGCCCATCCCCAGCCCAGGATCACGTTGTCGGCATAGGCGGGTCCGGCGAAGGTCAGCCCCACCGGCATGCCGATGTCTTCCATCAATCCCATGGCCACGGTGACGGACGGGATGCCGAAGTGGCGCATCGCGTAGTTGCCGTTGGAGAAGAAGACCCCGTTCGCCCAGGCCCGATCGGCGGCCGATGTGTCGATGTCCGCGTTGGCGGCACCGACGTCTGAATTGGCAGGGAAGAGCACCCCGTCCAGGTCGAGCTCGGTGAGCCAGTCTTCAAAGAGTTCCTTGCGCAGCGTTTCCAAGGCCTTGAGTCCCTGCCCAAACCCGGGCAGCATGGCCGGGTCGGGAAGCCCGTCCGCCGCCATCTTCACCACGTCGCGGTAGCGGTTCTCGTAGTCCTCAACTTCTTCGTAGCGGTCGGGCAGCGATCCGGCCGGGGCCGGGAAGATCTGCAAATGCTCCACGTCTTCCAGCCGGTTCAAAGCGGGGTCGTTATTCTCCCGCAGGAACGTGTCCCAGCCGTGGGCAAGGATCTCGTTGAATTCCAGGTCCATCCACCCTTCGGGCAGCACACCGAGGGAACCGAGCTGCTCTCCGCCGGGGGTGTCCCCCTCGTATTCTTCAATCATCGGGAAGTCGACTTCGACGACGGTGGCGCCAAGGGCCTCGAGCCGGGCCCGCGCGGCCTCCCAGAGCTTCAGGACACTGGGGCGCGGTTTGATCGGAAATGTGGCGTCCTGGCCCAGGTACATGCGCGGCACGCCGAAGCGCTTGCCGGCCAGGGCCTCGGGGTCCGCCAGTCCGGCGTAGCGCTCGGGGCGGACGGTCGATGCCGCCGGCAGCGGCACGGCCTTTTGGTGGCGCCAGAAATCTCCCGTGGTCTCCGGATCGTTGGCGACGATCACGTCCAGCAGCCGGAACATGTCATCCATGGAGCGGGTGTGCGGGACCACGACGTCGCGGGTCGGGAAAAGCGGCCAGTTGCCGCGGATGGAGATGACCCCGCGCGAGGGCGTGTAGGCGCACAGGCCGTTGTTGGAGGCCGGGCTGCGGCCCGAGGACACGGTTTCCTCCCCCATGCCGAAGACACCCATGCTCGCCGCGGTGGCGACCCCAGAACCGTTGGAGGAGCCGGAGGCGTAGGCCGCCGCCAGGTAGTTGGTGTTGTAGGGACTTTCGGCGCGTCCGTAGACTCCGCGTTGCATGCCGCCGTCGGCCATGGGAGGCATGTTCGTCTTGCCCACCAGCACTCCCCCGGCCTCGCGGATGCATGCCACCGTGAAGGCGTCGTCCCGGGCCACGAGGTCCTTGAAGGCGGGCGACCCGGCGGCGACGGTGAGCCCGGCGACCATGTAGCTGTCCTTGACAGTGAAGGGCACACCCTCGAGCGAGCCGGCTTGGCCCACTCGGCGACGGCGATCGGATGCGGCGGCCTCGGCAAAGGCGTTCGGGTTCAGCACTGCCATGGCGTTGAGGCGCACCGAGGACCTGTCGAAGCGCCCCACCCGGGCAAGGTGGGCGGCCACCACTTCGACGGCGGTGACTGTTCCTCCATCGAGGGCAAGCAGCACGTCCTCGATGGAGGCTTCATGGATGCTGAACGGCAAGCCCATTGGCGGATTCCCCTCACAGGTGGTGCCCCGTCCCGCGAGGCCGAGGCGGCGACAAGCCGAAACGCCCGGCGGGAAGGAGCAAACTAGAATTGACTGAGTATTCAGTTAAAGATAGCGTGTAATCCACGGTGCGGGAAGACCCCGGACACGGAGGGAAAGGCGCGGCACCGGTCATGGCCAACGACACCCGGCAACGAATCCTTGAGGCGTGCAGCATCTGCATCGCCCGTGACGGGGTCCGCGGCATGCGCATACAAGACGTCTGCACACAGGCAGGGGTGTCCACCGGGCTGGTCTACTACCACTTCGCCGATCGCGATGGCCTGCTGGCGGCAGCCCTGGAGTACGTGAACGTGGACTCGGTGGCCCGGCGCGAGGAACCTGTGGCCGGCGGTGTCGGGTCACGTGGCTTGCTGCTGGAGTTGCTGCTGGGCGAGATCCAGGACGACGAGTCGGTGCGCGCCAAGTCGATCGTGTGGAACGAAATCAGGGCCATCGCCGTTTTTGAGCCGCCACTGGCCAGGCACCTGTCCACGTCCACCGCAGCATGGCAGTCCCACGTCGCCGAGCTGGTCACGGGGCACACGGGCGCGGGGACCGAAGCATGCCGGGAGACGGCCCTGCTGCTCACGGCCCTGGTCGAGGGCATTTCCGGACGCTGGCTTTCCGGCCAGTTGGACACCGCTGCTGCACGCGCCGCACTGAAACGCGGACTGGACGCGATCCTGCCAGAGAGGCGCTAAGCGGGCAGCTGGCGGTAGTGGTAGCGCGACACGGTTTCGAACCCCAGGGACGAATAGAGCGCAGCGGCGGTCGCGTTGGCCTCGACGACCTGTAGCCAGAGGGCGGCGAGATCCCTGCGCCCCGCTTCGGCCACCAGCGCCCGCATCACGGCACGACCATGTCCACGGGAGCGCGATTCCTCGCGGGTGGCCACGGCATAGATCCCGCCAAGGTCCCCCACCAGGGCCATCCGGGCCACGGCATGGATGTGCCCGTCGATGGTCAGCGAGGCGTAGACGGACGGGGTGTTACCCAGGATTCGTTCGCTGATGGCCTGCGCGGCCGGTGAGTGCGGGCCCTCGGATTCCCAGAAGGCCGCGAGCCATTCCACCGAGGCGCTGTCTTCGAAGGCGACCCGGGGATCGGGATCGTTTGCTGCGGCCTGCGCGAAATCATCGCGCGCCAACAGCTGTACGAGGGTCGGGGAATCGAGCGCGTATCCCCTGGCGGCAAGGATCGCGTCAAGGTCGCAGGGCAGGGAATCCGGGCTGATCTGGAAGACCGGGGGCAGTCCGCGGCTTCGGTAGGCGGCCTCGACGTCGTCGATCGCGCCGGCAACATCAACAGGCCCGGCCAGCGGGAGCACGGAGTTGGCACGGCGAGTGACGCCGTGGGAAAAGCGGCACACCCATCCCGAAATGCTTTCCGTCTCGAGTGCCCGCCAGCCCCCGGACATGATGGAGTCCAGGGATGCAGGTCTAGCGAACCGGGAAACCGGCTTCACGGATGGCGTCCTTGACCTGCTTGATCATGTCGTCGGGGCCGAAGTGGAAGATCGAGGCTGCGAGCACCGCATCGGCGCCGGCGGCAATCGCCGGCGGGAAGTGCTCCGGCGCCCCGGCGCCGCCCGAGGCAATCAGCGGCACGGTGACGGCCGCGCGGACGGCGCGGATCATTTCCAGGTCGAAGCCGTCCTTGGTGCCGTCTGCGTCGATCGAGTTCAGCAGGATTTCCCCCACGCCCCGCTCGGCCGCTTCCTTGGCCCAGGCCACGGCGCAGCGTCCGGTGCCGGTGCGGCCACCATGGGTCGTGACCTCGAAGCCGGATTCGACATTCGGGTCATCGGTGCGCTTGGCGTCCAGCGAAAGCACCAGGACCTGGGACCCGAAGCGCCGGGTGATCTCGTTGATGACCTCGGGCCGGTCGACCGCAGCGGTGTTGATCGAGGCCTTGTCGGCGCCGGCGCGCAGCAGGCGGTCGACGTCCTCGACGGCGCGCACCCCTCCGCCGACGGTCAACGGGATGAAGATTTCCTCGGCGGTCTTGGCCACCACGTCGTAGGTGGTTTCGCGCTTGGCCGAGGAGGCTGTCACATCGAGGAAGGTGATTTCATCGGCGCCCGCGGCGTTGTAGCGCTTGGCCAGTTCCACCGGGTCGCCGGCATCCCGAAGCCCCTCGAAGTTCACTCCCTTGACGACTCGTCCGGCATCGACATCGAGGCATGGGATCACGCGGATCGCAACAGCCATGAGGGGACCAACTCCTAGAAAAGCAATGAGGGGTGTTCTTGAGGGGCCCGGGAAGGGGCCGGGCGCTAGATGCGGCAGGCGTGGATGTTGGTGACAAGGATGGCGCGGGCACCCAGGTCGTAGAGCTCATCCATGATGTTGTTGGTCTGGTTCTTCTTCACCATGGCGCGCACGGCGACCCAGTCCGAGTCCTGCAGCGGGGAAACCGTCGGGGACTCAAGGCCCGGGGTCAACCGGGTGGCCTCGTCGACCAGGTCCCTGCGCACGTCGTAATCAAGCATGACGTAGCGGCGGGCCACCAGCACGCCGGTGAGCCGGCGCTTGAGCACCTCGAGCCCGGCGGGGGTGCGGCCGGTGCGGCCAATGAGCACTGCCTCGGACTGCAGGATGGGATCGCCAAAGACCGCCATGCCCGCTGCCTTGAGCGTGTTGCCGGTTTCCACGACGTCGGCGATGGCGTCGGCCACGCCGAGGCGCACCGAGGACTCAACGGCCCCGTCGAGGCGGACCACCGAGGCATCGATGTTGTTGGTTTCCAGGTACTGGCGCAGCAGTGCGTCGTAGCTGGTGGCGATGCGCTTGCCGTTGAGTTCCTGCGCCGAAGCGAAGGTTCCCGCGGGACCGGCAAAGCGGAAGGTGGAGGCACCGATGCCCAGCGGCAGGACCTCGTCGACGTGGTCGTTGACCTCGGCGTCCAGGTACAGGTCGCGTCCGGTGATGCCGACATCCAGGATGCCGCCGCCGACGTACACGGCGATGTCACGGGGACGGAGGTAGAAGAACTCCACGTCGTTGTCGGGGTCGACCATGACCAGTTCGCGGTTGTCGCGGCGCTGGACGTATCCGGCCTCCAACAGCATGGTCGAGGCGATTTCGGACAGGGCTCCCTTGTTGGGAAGTGCTACTCGCAACATAGTGCGGTTCTCTTTTCAGACTGTGTGGGGGTATTACGGCATAAGGACAACAAATTGGTGCTTGTTGGCCACCGCTGCACGGGAGAGGAAAACATCCCGGATGCGGCGGCTAGAGATGCTTGTAAACGTCCTGCAGAGTCAGGCCCTTGGCCAGCATCATCACCTGGAGGTGGTAGAGCAGCTGGGAGATTTCTTCGGAGGTGGCCTCGTCGGACTCGTATTCGGCAGCCATCCAGACTTCGGCGGCTTCCTCCACGATCTTTTTTCCGATGCCATGAACGCCGGAGTCCAGTTCGGCGATGGTACGCGAACCTTCGGGGCGGGTCTTGGCCTTCTCGGAGAGCTCGGCGAAGAGAGTGTCAAAAGTTTTCACATAGTCAGGGTATCTTGGCCCGTTGTCCGCATTCACAACCGCGCCCCCAATGTGACGAAGGACTCGCGGCTTCGGGCCAAGATGACGCGCCCATGTCCCGGCTTCCGCGCATCCGACCCAATCGGCACTTGACCACGGGCCATGCACCAACAAACACGCCGCTGCCCGCTCCCCCGGTGTATCTCCCGTCATGCGGGTACCGGTGCGCGGGCGGCGGCGTGAAGGGTTTTGCTAGCGGCGTGCCAGCGCGACGGCGGTCTGCAGACCCGCGCTCATGGCTTCGTAGCCCTTGTCCTCGATGGAACCTTCCAGGCCGGCACGGGCAATGGCCTGTTCCTCGGTGTCGCAGGTCAGCACACCGAAACCGACCGGAACACCGGTGCGGACCGTGACGTCGGTGAGGCCCATGGTTGCACCCTGGCAGACGAAGTCGAAGTGCGGGGTACCGCCGCGGATGACCACACCCAGCGCGATGACGGTGTCATAGGAATGCGCCAGGCGTGCCGCGGCCACCGGCAGCTCGAAGGTGCCCGGTACGCGGATGACCTCGGGGGTCTTGATCCCGGCGTCGGCTGCGGCGCGCAGTGCGCCGTCCAGCAGGCCGTCCATGATCTGCGTGTGCCAGCTGGCGGCGACGATCACTGCCCGCATGCCGGCCTCGCCGGCCGCCGCCAATTCGTCGGCCCCGACGAGGGGTGCTCCGTGTCCGCTCATGATTTCACTCCTGGATTGGTGTTTTCGGTTGATGGCAACTGCAAAGAATGATTCATCAAATTTTGCTTGGTGCGTAGGTATTCAAGGTTTTCGGGCCGTGCCGCCACCCGGGTGGGGACGCGCTCGGAAACGGCGATTCCGGCCTGTTCCAGCCATTCTTCCTTCAACGGGTTGTTGGTGATCAACCTGATCCGCCTGATGGACAGCGCGTGGAGGATGGCGGCGGCGGCGTCGTAGGTTCGCGCGTCGACCGGCAGGCCCAGTTGCTCGTTGGCGGCCACGGTGTTGGCGCCGCCGTCCTGCAGCGCGTAGGCGCGGATCTTGTTGGCCAACCCGATGCCGCGGCCCTCGTGGCCACGCAGGTAGACCATCACCCCGCCGTATTCGTTGATGGCCTCCAGTCCGGCGGCCAGCTGTTCCCCGCAGTCGCAGCGGTAGGAACCGAACACGTCGCCGGTGAGGCATTCGGAGTGCACGCGCACCAGCGGTTCGACCGGCATGGCGCCGTCGGGGCCAGTGGCGCTGAGCGAAAGGTGCTCGGTGCCGCTGCCGCGCTCACGCCAGGCGCGGACCATGAACTCGCCGTACGGGGTGGGGACCCTGACCTCGGGCCCGCCCTGCACCGCTGCGGAACTGGTGCCCACGGCCGGCTCCGCGTCCATGGTGGCCCGCCAGGCGGCCAGGTCCTCGATGCTGATAAGCGGGATGTTCCAGAGGTCGGCGAACTCCCGCAGCGCGGGCAGTCGCATCATCGATCCGTCATCGTGGACGATCTCGGCGATGACTCCCACCGGTTCCAGGCCCGCGGCCTTGCACAAATCGACGCTGGCCTCGGTGTGCCCGCGGCGCACCAGCACCCCGCCATCCACCGCGCGCAGCGGGAAGATGTGGCCGGGGCGGGTGATCAGGTCGGGACCGGAGGCCGGATCGGCCAGGATGCGGGAGGTCAGTGCACGGTCGGCGGCGCTGATGCCTGTGCTGACCCCATGGGCGGCATCGCAGGAGACGGTGTACGCGGTGCCCTTGGCATCCTGGTTGTTTTCCACCATGGGCGGCAGGCCCATGGCGTCGGCCCGGTCCCCGTCCATCGGGGTGCAGACCACGCCCGAGGAGTGCCGGATGGTCCAGCCCATCAGCTCCGGGGTGGCGAACTCGGCGGCGAAAATGATGTCGCCCTCGTTTTCGCGGTCGGCGTCGTCGACGACCACGACCGCCTGGCCGGCGGCCATGGCGCTGATGGCGGCGTCAATGGAATCCAGGCGAATGGAATCGGTGCTCATGATGCGCTGCTTTCGATGTTGTTGAATGATGCCAGACGCTCGGCGTACTTGGCCATGACGTCCACTTCCAGGTTGACCGCGGAACCGGGCACGCGTTGGCCCAGGGCGGTTTCGCGCAGCGTAATGGGGATGATTCCGACCTCGAACCACTGCTCTTTTTCGTGCGCGTCCGAAACCTCGGTGACGGTCAGGGAGATCCCGTCAATGGCGATGGACCCCTTCTTGGCCACGTACCGGGCCAGTTCGAAGGGGATGGAGAAGCGGAAACGGTCCCAGGCTCCCAGGGACTCGTGCTCCAAGAGGTGCCCGACCCCGTCGACGTGGCCCTGCACGACGTGCCCGTCCAGCCGGCCGCCGGCCTGGACGCAACGTTCCAGGTTGATGCCCTCGCCCTGGGCGAGCGCGCCGATGGTGGTGTGGCGCAGCGTCTCGCCCATGACATCGAGGGACAGGATGTCCCCGGCGATCGACGTGGCGGTCAGGCACACGCCGTTGACGGCGATGGACCCGCCCAGCTCCAGGTTCTCGGTGTGGTTCGGCGCGCTGATGCGCAGGATGACCGAGTCGGTTTCCGGTGTCGCGTCTATTGCTTCGATGCGGCCCATGCCGCTGATGATTCCGGTGAACATGAGTGGATTCCTTAGGGTGTTCCGGTGCCGGTTGGCATGGGTTCAAGGTGGGTGAGGGTGTCTGGGCCCAGCATGCGTACAGCTTCCCCGTCGACGGCATCCAGGCGGAAGCGCCGGGCCGCCGCCAGGGTGTCTACCCCCAGCTCCCCCACGCTGCCGCGGCCGGAGCCCAGGAAGAGCGGTGCCTGGTAGAGGAAGATCTCATCGACCAGGTCCGCTTCCAGGAACGCCGTGGCAATCGAGGCACCTCCCTCGATCAACACGTGGTCGATGCCGCGGGACGCGACCAGCGCCAGGACTTCGTGCGGGTCGCGGGAGCGGACCTGTTCCCAGTTTCCGTCGGCCTTCAGTGCCGCGTCCTCGGGGATGTCGCGCCGGCCCATGACGATGCGTCGGGGCTGGGAGCCGAAGGGCTCGCCGAGTTCGTCGCGTGCGTTCAGCCGCGGGTCATCGGCCATCACGGTTCCGGTGCCCACCACGATGGCGCCCACGCGGGCACGGACCTCATGGGCGTGGAGCAGCGAGCGCGGCGAGGTGATCCATTGGCTGGTCCCGTCCTTGGCCGCGATCCGCCCATCAAGGGTTTGGGCCAGGTGCAGGGTGGTGAAGGGCCGGTTGGCGGCGCGTGCGGCGAACCAGCGGTGGTTCAGCTCGGTGGCTTCGGCCTCCAGCAGGCCCTGGTCGACGTTGACGCCCGCCGCGCGCAGCGTCTGTGCTCCCCCGCCGGCCTCCTCGCCGCCGTCGGCGACCGCGAAGATCACGTTGCCAATTCCGGCGTCGATGATGGCGCGGGAGCAGGGGCCGGTGCGGCCGGTGTGGTTGCAGGGCTCGAGGGTGACCAGCATGGTCGCGGCGCGTGCCGCCGCCGGATCGATGGTGCCCAGGCGGTTCAGTGCGTCGGCCTCGGCGTGCGGGGTGCCCGCGCCACGGTGGTAACCCGTGGCCAGGATCGTGCCCGCGGGGTCAACAATGACGGCGCCGACCAGGGGATTTGCGCCGCGGGTGCCGCGGCGGGCCAGTTCAAGGGAAAGCCGCATGGCGGCCAGGGCTCGTGAGGATTGCATTAGCCGTGCACCTTCACCGTCGGGTCGGGCATCTCGGTTTCGATACGTGGCTTGGCATTGTTCTTGGCCTTCCACCAGATGAAGAACCCGGCCAGCGTGAAGCACCCGTAGAAGAGGTACATGAAGGCGCTGGCGTAGTATCCGGCACTGAAGAGCAGGGGCACGCCGACCACGTCGACAAGGACCCAGATCAGCCAGAATTCGACCAGTCCCTTGGCCATGCCGTAGGTGGCGAGCAGGGAACCGACGAAGGTCCAGGCATCGGCCCAGACCGGTTCATAGGATCCGAGGGCGCCGAAGAGCGGGGTCAGTGCGACGGTGCCGATGACCATGATGACCGCCAGAGACAGGCGTTCGGTGCCGGTGGCCCAGCGCGGGGTGACCGCGCTTCCGCCGGATGCCCGGCTCGATTTCCATCGTTGCCAGCCATAGAAGGACACGGCGATGAACATGATCTGGCGTCCGGCCTGGCCAAGCAGATTGGCCGTTTGATCCTGGCCGAAGATGCTGCCGAGGAAGACCGTCAGCAACAGGACGTTGCCGACGATGCCGACGGGCCACGCCCAGATCTTGCGGCGGATGCCGCCCAGGGCGGAGGCAAGTCCAAAGACGTTGCCCACCACTTCGCGTACCAGCAGCGCGCTGCTGCCTACCGTGATGTAAGAATTGAAAGCTTCAATGAGCCACCGCAGAAAATCCATCGTCCTCCTGTCAAGCCGCGATGGCTCCGGGGGTTCGATACGACGGTTCCACCTTATTGGCCGACCCGCTGGCGAAGGTTCGGGATTCGAGGGAAATCACGTGGATTCCCGTCCATCCTTGCCTTGCGCACTAGCGAGGGCGCTGGTGTTGCGTGTACGTGCTTCTCCCATCCAGACTTTAACTGTCGGTACCGGAATTTCACCAGTTCAACCAGGCCTTTGGGATCCCCGAAAGGATCTTGTGGCTTGGGTCGCGGACTATAACCGCCGGTTCGGACTTACACCGACCCCGGAGCACGTTGTGTAGTTGTAGCTCTTAGTATTACATGGAAACCGGTGTCCGGGCCGCGAGATTTCGCAATGTGACTACCGCCTCGGCGGGATCCTCGGTCCCGTACACCGAGGAGCCGGCCACGAAGACGTCGGCCCCGGCCTCGGCCGCGCGCAGGATCGTTTCGCGGGTGACCCCGCCGTCGACCTGCAGGGCGATGGGCAGGCCGGTTCCGTCAATGGCCCGCCGCACCCTGCGGATCTTGGGCAGCACGAGATCCAGGAACGCCTGTCCGCCGAATCCGGGCTCCACGGTCATCAGCAGCACCATGTCGAGTTCCGGCAGCATGTCCAGGTACGGCTCGATGGGCGTGGCGGGGCGCAGCGCCATCGACGCCTTGGCGCCGGCGGCCCGCAAGTCCCGCGCCAGCTTGATCGGCGCGGCGGAGGCCTCGGCGTGGAAGGTGACCGAGGCGGCACCGGCCTCCGCGTAGCCCGGGCCCCACCGATCCACGTCGCTGATCATCAGGTGCACGTCCAGCGGCAGTGAGCTGACCTCGGCCAACCGTTGCACCACCGGCAGGCCGATGGTCAGGTTGGGCACGAAGTGGTTGTCCATGACATCGACGTGCACCGCGTCGGCGGTGTGGATCCGGGTGAGTTCGCGTTCGAGGTTGGTGAAGTCGGCCGACAGGATCGACGGATTGATCTGGCAGGTACGCATGGTTTCCTTCTGGCTCCTGGCAGCCGGCCCGCCGGGCGGACCGGCACCTTTAGGCGGTGCGGGTGAACAGCGCCATGAACATGGCATCGGTGCGGTGGATGTGCGGCCACAACTGGATGGTGCTTCCCTCGCCCACGGTGCGGGCGGCGGATGCCAGTCCCGGAAGCGCTGCCGACTCGAGCGCCGCCCCGGTGTCAAGCAACCTGGCGTTCTTGTTCCGGGCCAAGAGGTCATCGACCACCGCAACGGTTTCGGCCGGGTGCGGCGAGCAAGTCACGTAGGCGACCACGCCGCCCACGCGCACGGCGCTGAGCGCCGCATCCAAAAGCTCGCCCTGCAGGATCGTCAGCTCGGCGACGTCGCGGGGGCTCTTGCGCCACCGGGACTCGGGGCGGCGGCGCAGCGCGCCCAGGCCCGAGCACGGCGCATCGACCATGACCCGGTCATAGCCTCCGGCGTATTCGGCTTCGCCGTATTCGCGCCCGTCGCGCACCGAGATCATCCAGGTCTCGGGGTCGATGGCCACCAGCGCCTTGTTGACCAGTTCGGCACGGTGCTGGGCAGGTTCGTTGGCGGTGAGCTTGGCGCCGTGTTCGGCGGCCAGCGCGGCCAGCAGCGCCGCCTTGCCGCCGGGGCCGGCGCACAGGTCCAGCCAGTAGGTGTCTTCGCCGTTATCGGGCAGCGCCACCTGGGCCAGGGCGCGGGCCACCAGCTGGGAGCCGGCGTCCTGGACGCGGGTGCTTCCCGCGCGCACCGAGGAAAGCCGGGCGATGTCCCCGCCCTGGTAGTAGGCCGAATCGGCCACCAGGGTCCCCGGCTCCGCACCCTGGTCCAGGGCCTCGTCGAGCGATCCGACGCCGGGCAGCGCCACGAGGTTGACGACCGGCGCCAGGTTGTCGGCGATGAGCAGTTCGGTGATTTCCGAGGCGTCGCGACCGTGGGCGACCAGCGCCTGGCGCAGGGCCCGCACGATCCATTCGGGGTGGGAATGCACCAGGGCAGCCGCGGCGCTTTCATCGGTGATGCCCGCGACGAGTTCGCCGCTCCAGGTCTCCAGGTCCTTCAGCGATACCTTGCGCAACACCGCGTTGATCAGCCCGGACGCGCCGGCGCCGATGACCATGCGGGCCAGCGACACGGTCTCGTCCAGGGCCGCGTGGCTTGGCACGCGCATGGCCAGCAACTGGTGGGCTCCCAGGCGCAGCGCGTCCAGCACCGCCGGGTCCAATTGGTCCAGCGGGCGGTCGACGCAGCGGGCCAGGATCGCGTCGTACAGGCCCTGGCCACGCAAGGCGCCGTAGGTCAGTTCGGTGGCGAAGCCGGCATCGCGGCGGTCGAGGTGGTGTTCGCGGATCCGGGCCGGAAGCACCAGGTTCGCGTAGGCGTCGTTTTCGGCAACCGCCCGCAGCACCTCGAAGGCGGTCAGCCGGGCCTGGTCGGCCCGGCGGTTGCGGGCCGAGGGAGCGGAGGCGCTGAATTGGCGCGGCCCGGCTCCCCCGCGGTTGCGGGTGCGGCCGGCATCGCTGCGACGTTCCTGGCCACCGCCGCGGTTGGGTTCGCTGCGTCGCGGACGGTCGGAACGTCCCTGTCCGAATTCGCTCATGCGAATTTCACCTCATCCACGGTTCCGGACGCGAGAATGCCTCGCGCCCAATCTGCTGCATTCATCATTTTCTTGCCCGGCGGTTGCACCAGGGCAAGTTCAAGTCCATGTGATCCGGTGCCCACCACGACGCGCGGCTGCTTGCCGGGGGTGATCAACACCTGGCCCGGGGCCAGGGAATCAATGTCGGGGGCCGGCGACGGCGGGCCGATCTTGAACCGCTGCCCGTCCAGTTCCGCCCAGGCGCCGGGATCGGGGGTAATTCCGTTGATTCGCCGGCGAATCGCCAGCGCCGGGGCATTCCAGTCGATCTTGCCGTCGGACAGGGTGAGCTTGTGCGCGTAGCTGCCCTCCCCCTGCTGCGGGACGCCCACCAGGGCGCCGGTGTCCAGGCCCGAAAGGGTCTGGGACAGCAGGATCGATCCGGAGACCGCCAGGCGCCCCAGGAGCTCACCGGCGGTGTCGGCCGGGTCGATGGCTTCGGTCAGGGTCCCGAAGACCGGACCGGTGTCAAGGCCCTTTTCGAGCTGGAAGGTCACCGCCCCGGTGATGTCGTCCCCTGCCATGATCGAGTGCTGCACCGGTGCGGCTCCGCGCCAGGCCGGGAGCAGTGAGAAGTGGAGGTTGACCCAGCCCAGGCGGGGAATGCCCAACGCCTTTTCGGGGACCAGTCCGCCATAGGCGACGATCGCCGCGATGTCGGTTTCCAGCGCGGCAATGCGCTCCTGGGTTTCCGCGTCGATACGGTTGGCGTGGATGATTTCGATGCCCAGTTCCGCGGCGCGTGCAGCGACCGGGGACGGGGTCATGACGCGCTTGCGCCCGACCGGGGCGTCCTCGCGGGTGAGCACCGCCACCACGTCGAATCCGTCCTTGACCAGCTGGTCGAGGGAGGCGACGGCGACCTGCGGGGTCCCGGCGAACAGGACCCTCATGCCTGGCGTCCGAAGCTTGCGCCGGCGCCGAAGCTGGATCCCAGGGCCGAGCTGCGCTTGGTCACGGTGCTTGCGGCAACCGAGTTGTAGCTGGAGTCGCGCAGCCTGCGGAACGCATCCTTTTTCGTCTCACCCTCAAGCCGGTCGATGTAGAGGATTCCGTCAAGGTGGTCGGTCTCGTGTTGCAGGCAGCGGGCGAGGAAGCCCTCGCCCTCCACGACCACCGGGTTTCCATCCACGTCCACGCCTGTGGCCCGGGTCCACTGGCGCCGGCGCACCGGGTAGCCCAGGCCCGGGATGGACAGGCAGCCCTCGGTCACGTCGTCTTGGTACTCCTCGCCCAGTTCAAGCACCGGATTGATCAGGTGGCCACGTTCTCCGGCGATTTGGTAAGTGAAGACCCGCAAGGAGACGCCAACCTGGGGTGCGGCTAGGCCTGCACCTTCAACGTTCTCCATGGTTTCGTCCATGTCTGCGACGAGCTTGCGCAGTTCAGGACCAAACTCGGTAACCTCATCTGCTCGTGTTCGCAGGATTGGGTCGCCAACGATGCGAATACCTAAGACGGCCATGCGGTCCGGTCTCCCTTCGGCCGGCTGCAGTTCCGGCAATGTGCTGTGGATGACGGCGGACGGGCACGACCAAGCTCTATCGGCGCACCTGTCCCCTGCCAACCAGTCTACCGACCGCCTCAGGCCACCGGTGGCGGTGGCGGACCCACCTCGCGCAGGGCCATCCCGGCATCGCCAACCTTCTGGGTGGCGCCCCACACCTGGCGCAGCGACCAAAACTTCGACCAGTAGGCGGGCAGGACCTCCGGATTGGCCATCACTGTCTGGACTTCCGTTTCGCCGATTGCCACGCCCAGCAGCATCGGGTCCTGTGAGTATTTCCACTGTTCCCAGATGCCCGCGGCGGGGTCAACGACCATTTCCTCGGCCTTGGCGCCTGCGGCCAGCTGCATGACCACCTTGGGATCCAGGGGCCTGACCCGGCCATCCCGAGTGGTGCCGCGGGTCTTGTAGTCGATCAGGCACAGCCGCCCGCCAATGGTGGCCACCAGGTCTAGGGTGCCGGCGTACCCGATGCTCGAGTTCCAGACCGTCACCTCGGCGGCCAGCGGCTGCACCTGGTAGGTCTCCCACCACTCGTCAAAGCGCCCGGCAAAGGGTTCTTCATTGTTGGCGCTGAGCGCTTCGCGGGCCTGGGCGGCCTGGTGCGGCTTTCCCATGGCACGCAACGCAATTTGCTCGCAGTACTGGTGCACCCGGTCCCCGCGGGCCGCCGCCAAATCACGATAATCCGCCGCCGCGTTCGAGGCCTGGCGCGCCAGCGCCTTGAGTTTGGCGGCGTTCCCGACGGCCTCGCCCAGCCTGGTGTCCTGCACCACGGCCGTGGCGGCCATGTGACCTATCCAACCGTTCAGATCCATTTTTTCCTGCCCAATGACAGTGGTGATGGACGGAACCTCCGGAAGTGCGCCGATTTTTCTGGCATACATGCGCCCAAATTCGGTCTGTTGGGCCAATGCTGGTGAAGTCATATGAAGATTTTTCCACGTTCCGGCGACGTTTTGCCGTTTTCGGGCGTTTCCGGGCCAGTCAAAAACCGCGGGATCACAAGGTTCTTTGCTGCATGTCGGCGCAGGAATGCGCCGATTTGGAACTTTGGTGAAACGTCGTATAGAGTTTTTACTCGTTGGAACGCAGCCAAACGGAACGGAAACTTTCCGGGAGATTGCACTTCTTTCATGTGGACATAGCTCAGCTGGTAGAGCGCGACCTTGCCAAGGTCGAGGTCGCGAGTTCGAACCTCGTTGTCCACTCGCATTTGAATCACCGGATCGGCTTGCCGATCTAACCACGAGGTATATTACCGAATGGTTATGGTGGGGTGGCCGAGAGGCGAGGCACCGGCCTGCAAAGCCGTTTACGCGGGTTCGAATCCCGTCCCCACCTCGTAGGAATGTTGTAAGTAGTATGGGCGATTGGCGCAGCGGTAGCGCGCTTCCCTGACACGGAAGAGGTCACTGGTTCGATCCCAGTATCGCCCACGAAGAATCCACACCTGGCGTGTTGGTTTTTCACGTGGACATAGCTCAGCTGGTAGAGCGCGACCTTGCCAAGGTCGAGGTCGCGAGTTCGAACCTCGTTGTCCACTCTGAAGATCGGGCCTCCATTCTTTTCGAAGAGAGGCCCTATTCTTTGTGTTTTCCCCCGGGAAAGCACCGCGGTACCCGAACGAATATGTGGATTGCCATTTTGCAGGTCGCAAATCCAAGATATAGTTCAGATGCAGCACCCCCAAATGGGCGATTGGCGCAGCGGTAGCGCGCTTCCCTGACACGGAAGAGGTCACTGGTTCGATCCCAGTATCGCCCACGAAGAGTCTATACTTTAGGTATTGATTGTTCAGGTGGACATAGCTCAGCTGGTAGAGCGCAACCTTGCCAAGGTTGAGGTCGCGAGTTCGAACCTCGTTGTCCACTCCAAATAGTAGATCGTGTGATTTCTCCAAATCACACGATCTACTTGTTTAACATCCGTTCCCTCCGCTTGGGCCCAGAGTCCTTCCAGATTGAGCTCACTGCACGGAATTTCGGGTCAATTCCGCCAATGCCCCGCACGGGAAACCCACAGCTCTTGCGGGCGAATAATTGCAAGTCAGACTCGTATCACGGAACAAGTTAGCCCAAATGCCCTTGATTCGGACCCTACTCCGCATAGGATGAATCGTAGACGGGGGCTTTCCATGCCCCCACGACTGAGAGGAGGTGCCTTTTGTCTATTTTTGACCAGCTTAAGGGCAAGGCCGCAGAACTGAAGGACAAGGCGGCTGGGTTGATTCACGAAAACTCGGACAAGATCGGTGGCGCCATCGACAACGCCGGCGACTTCATCGACGAAAAGACCGGTGGAAAGTTCTCCGAGCACGTCGACAAGGTTCAGGATGGCGCAAAGGGCCTCCTCAACAAGGATGAAGGCGACGGCGGCACGCCGACCGTCTAGGTTCCTGCCTGGCTTGCTAGGACTCTTGCCCTAGGCACGACAAACGGGTGCCGGTACCGCCGTGAGGCGGAACCGGCACCTGTTGTTTGCACGGAAAGAATTGAATTGACCTCCACCGCCACACCCAGCCCTCCACGGCGATCCGCACTTGCGCAGCCGATCATGGCCGGTCTTGTCACCGCATTGGTCGGATACACCTCGTCCTTTGCCGTGGTGCTGAGCGGGCTCAAGGCCGTCGGGGCGACGGACGCCCAGGCCGCCTCGGGACTTTTCGCCCTCACCATTGCACTGGCAATTTGTGCGGTCGGTCTGGCGTGGCTCACCAAGCGACCCATCACCACCGCCTGGTCGACCCCCGGTGCCGCGTTGCTGGCCGGGGCCGCCGCGGTGAACTTCGGTTGGAACGAGGCGGTTGGAGCCTTCATCATGACAGGCGTGCTGATTGCCGCCACCGGGGCCATCCCCTGGCTGGGCCGGCTCCTGGCCGCGATCCCGGTGCCACTGGCCCAGGCCATGCTGGCCGGCGTGCTGCTCAAGCTCTGCCTGGCGCCCTTTGTGGCGTTATCCACCATCCCGTTCCATGTCGCCCCGGTCATCGTGGTCTGGCTGGTCTTCCTGCGGCTGAGTCCGCGGTGGGCGGTTCCCGCCGCGATGGCCGCGGCATTGGGCATCGCAGGGTTTTCCATGGGACAGGCCAACGCTGCGGGAGTGATGGGCCAGTTGCTGCCGGGCCTCGAATTCACCGCACCGGCGTTCAGCCTCGAGGCGTTCACCGCAATCACCCTGCCGCTCTTCGTGGTCACGATGGCCTCGCAAAACGTTCCGGGCGTGGCGGTGCTGGCCAGCTTCAACTACGAAACGCCGTGGCGCGCCTCCATGCTGGCCACCGGAATCGGCAGCTCCGCGGCGGCGCTCTTTGGCGGGCATGCCATCAACCTTGCGACGATTTCCGCCGCCCTCGCCGCCGGGGACGAGGCAGGGGAAGACAGGTCCAGACGGTGGATCGCGGCGGTTTCCTCCGGCGGCTTCTACATCCTGCTCGGGTTGGCGTCGGCCGCAATCACCGCATTGGCCACCGCTAGCCCCGAGGGCCTGCTGGAGGCAGCTGCGGGCCTGGCTCTGTTGGGCACCCTGGGTGCCTCTGCCTCCTCCGCCCTGTCGGATCCCTCCAGCCGGATGAGTTCCCTGGTCGCATTCCTGATTGCCGGTTCGGGCCTGAGCTTCGCCGGGATCGGCGGGGCGTTTTGGGCTTTGGTCGCCGGCCTTGCCCTGCGCCTGCTCATCGAACGCAAACGCCACTGACCCTGCGCAGTAACAACCCCTGGGGCCGAAAACCGCGGTTCTTCCCCGGGGAATGCATGAAAAAGGCCGTGACGCCCGCCCCCGCTCCCCCTCAGGAACGAGGTGCTTGCGGGTGCAGGCCGACACGGCCTTCGTTCGTGGCGACTACAGCGCGCGTTCCCCGGTCTGGCCTTCGCGAGCCAGGGCGGTGAGGCGCGAGACCGCACGGAAGTACTTCTTCTGGTAGCCGCCGGCCATCATTTCCGCGGTGAACAGCTCGCTGAACGGCTTGCCGGAGGCAATGATCGGCACGTCCTTGTCGTACAGGCGATCGGCCAGCACGACGAAGCGCAGCGCCACCGCCTGCTCGGTGATCGTCTCGACGTTGTGCAGCACCAGCACGTCGGTCTCGGCCAGCAAGGCACGGTACCGGCTGGGGTGGACCTTGGACATGTGCCCGACCAGGTCCGCGAATTCGTCAACGGAGAAGGACTTGTCCCCGTAGCGCTCTACGGCGAACTCCTCGATGGAACCGTCCTCCAGGGGCACCGGGGCGTCGGGCAGGCCGCGGTGGCGGAAGTCAACGCCGTCCACGCGGTGCACGTCGAACTGTTCGGAGAGCACCTTGATCTCGCGCTGGAAGTCCACGGCGGCAAAGCGTCCCTCGCCCAGTGCGCCGGGAAGCGTGTTGGAGGTCGCTGCGATTTTCACGCCGGCATCGGAAAGCTCACGCATGAGGCGGGACATCAGCACGGTGTCCCCCGGGTCATCAAGCTCGAACTCGTCGATGCAGACCAGCGAGTAGGTGCTCAGGACCTCAACGGTCTGGCGGAAGGACAGCGCACCGACCAGGTTGGTGTACTCCACGAACGTGCCGAAGGCCTTGCGGCCGGGGGCCAGGTGCCACAGCGAGGCCAGCAGGTGCGTCTTGCCCACGCCGAATCCGCCGTCGAGGTACATGCCCGACTTCTCGACCTTCTTCTTGCCAAAGAGCTTGCCCAGGAAGCCGCCCTTGGAATTGCCGATGGTCGAGGCAAAGTGCCTGAGCTTGGTGACTGCCTCGGCCTGGGTGGGCCAGGCCGGGTCCGGCCGGTAGGTGTCGAAGGACACCTCGCCGAAGCGATATGACGGGTGGAAGCCGGCAAGCAGGTCGTCAATGGAGACCGTTGGGGTCCGTTGGGAAAGATGCGTAATCGTGGCCATACGGCGGAACGGTCCTTAAATCTTCGGATGGTGGTGTGCGTGCGCGGCGCAAAGACACGCCCCCGCCATTTTATGCCCAGACGTTCGGCAACCACTAAAGCGGGCAGCTCTGTCTCGCGGTGCCGTCCCGCGGTCCCTGGCGCCAAAGCCGACGCTTGGAGCGAAATATGGCGTCGAATGGCTTCGCATCGCCGCTGGCGGCGCCCCGGATCGCTAGGCTGGAAGCAACACCATTCCCCCGATTTTCTTGTTGCGAGGTCAATCCACCATGAGCCTTCCCATCGACTCCAATCCCTCATTCGCCGGCTACGCCCATCCCGAACGGCTGGTGTCCACCGACTGGCTGGCTGCCAACCTTTCCACCGAGGGCGTGGTCATTGTCGAGTCCAACGAAGACATCCTGCTCTACGCCACGGGCCACATCCCCGGCGCGGTGAAGGTCGACTGGCACACCGAGCTCAACGACGAAGACACCCGCGACTACGTCGACGGCGAGCGCTTCGCCGCGCTGATGGCGTCCAAGGGCATCGGCCGAGAGTCCACCGTGGTCATCTACGGGGACAAGTCCAACTGGTGGGCAGCCTACGCGCTGTGGGTCTTCACCCTCTTCGGCCACGAAGACGTCCGCCTGCTCGATGGCGGCCGCGACAAGTGGATCGCCGAGGGCCGCGAGACCACCCGCGAGAAGCCGGTCGTCGCGCCCACCAGCTACCCGGTCATCGACCGCGACGACACCGTCATCCGCGCGTTCCTGCCCCAGGTGCTGGAGCACTTCGGCAACCCCATGATCGATGTGCGCTCCACCGAGGAGTTCACCGGCGAGCGCACCCACATGCCGGCCTACCCGGAGGAGGGCACGCTGCGTGGCGGGCACATCCCGACGGCGGCATCCGTGCCCTGGGCGCGCGCCGCGGCCGAGGACGGCACATTCAAGTCCCGCGCAGAGCTCGAGGCAATCTATCTTGGCGAGGCAGGGCTGGCGGCGGGCGACGACATCATCACCTACTGCCGCATCGGCGAGCGCTCCAGCCACACCTGGTTTGCCCTGCAGTTCCTGCTCGGCTTCGAAAACGTGCGCAACTACGACGGCTCGTGGACCGAATGGGGCAACGCCGTGCGCGTCCCCATCGTGAAGGGCATCGAGCCCGGCGCCGTGCCCGCGGGATTCGGGGCGTAGCCACATGGGTGAAATGCCACCGGCCCTGGCCGAGATCGTCGAGGACTTCCAGTCCGTCACCGAGCCCGAGCGCCTGGAGATGCTGCTTGACTTCTCCGAGGAACTCCCCGAGCTCCCGGCACGCCTGGCCGAGCACCCGGACCTGCTGGAACAGGTCATGGAGTGCCAGACCCCGCTGTTCCTGAACATCGAGGTGGAGCCCGAAGGCGAGCACCGGGTCTCGCTGTTCTTCTCCGCTCCCCCGCAGGCGCCAACCACCCGCGGCTTCGCCTCGGTGCTCCACCAGGGGCTCGACGGGCTCCCCGCCGCCGCGGTGCTGGGCGTCCCCGACGACATGCCGCAGCTGCTGGGGTTGACCCGGGCCCTGACGCCGTTGCGTTTGCGCGGCATGAGTGCCATGCTTGCCCGTATCAAGCGACAGGTCAGCGAGCGGGTAGCCGCTGCCGGCTCATAGGCCGAAACCATCGAAGATGTTTGGGCGTCGGCACGTGCCGACGCCCAAACCCCGTTAATGGAGGATCCCGAAAGCCCATGTCCAAGAAAAAGAACACACATTCGACAGGCACACCGGCGACCACGCTGCTGGACCGCGAGTCAGTCCCCTACACGGTGCACTCCTACACCCACGACCCGGCCGAGGCCAACTACGGGATGGAAGCCGCCGAGGCCCTCGGGGTTCCCCCGGCCCGGGTGTTCAAGACGCTGCTGGTGTCCACCGGGGAACCGGGGCCCGCGGCGTTGGTGGTGGGCATCATTCCGGTCGACCGGTCACTGGACCTCAAGGCCATGGCCACGGCACTGGGCCTGAAGAAGGTGGAGATGGCCGACCCGGCGGTGGCCGAGCGCCGGACCGGATACGTGCTGGGCGGCATTTCACCGTTGGCCCAGCGCAACCGCTTGCGCACGCTCCTTGAGGCCAGCGCCCTGGCCCACGAGACCATCTATGTCTCCGGCGGGCACCGCGGGCTCGACCTGGAGCTGGCCCCGGCGGACCTGCAGCGGCTGACCGAGGCAGAGACGGCCCACATCTCCCACTAGTTCCCGGTGGCGGCGGCATCCCCCGGGCGCGGGGCATCGAGGACGCCCTGGACGAAGGCGGTGACCTCGGCCTCCCAGCGCTGCGGGTCGACGTTCCACTCCCGGGTGTGCCCTGCCCGGCTGAAGCGCCGCAGGCCCACCAATTGCGGGCTCAGCTCGGCGAGCTGTTCCGAGGGGCCGATGGGGACGAAGTCGTCGTCCTCGCTGTGCAGGATCAGGGTGGGCATGCGCAGCTGGTCGTGCCGCTCGACCCAGTTCAGGATCTTTAGGTCCAGGGGCGCCGCCAGCCCGGTCATCCAGCGTCCTGCCTTGTTGCCCAGCAGCCATTGGCCGAACTCGCCCACGGCCTCGGGGATGCGGTTGCGCTTGGCCTGGTGCGAGAGCACGTCGATCCAGTTGATCACCGGCCCGTCGAGCACCAGTGCGCCGATCCTGCGTGCGTGCCGCGACTTGTCGGCCACCTGCAGGGCAATGGCCCCGCCCATGGACCAGCCGAAGAGCAGGATTTCCTTCGCCCCCTGGTCAATTGCGTAGTCGATGGCCGCCTCGATGTCCGGCCATTCGGTGGCCCCCAGCCCGTAGCGCCCGTCGACCGCGGCCGGGGCCACCCCGTCGTTGCGGTAGGAGACCAGCAGCGCACTGAGCCCGAGCCGCTGCAGCGTCGGGACGGCACGCAGCCCCTCCTTGCGGTTGGCCCCGCGTCCATGGACGCAGATGGCCCAGGTGTCGGCCTCGGTCTCCCCCTCGATGAACCAGGCCGGGGCCATTCCGCCCATGATCGGGATCTCGACCTCGCTGTACTTCACGTCCAGGTCCTCGGGCGAGTCGTAAACGATTCCGGAAAGCCGTCCGCGGGCGGCGGCGGAAAGGTCGCCGAAGTAGACCTGCTCCACCGCCCGGGTCACGGTGCCGTCGCCCAGGCGGTAGCCCTTGGGTTCGCCCAGGCGCGCGTGCCCGGTGTCGGCGGAGAAGAACAGCGAGTAGCGTCCCGGGGCCGTGGAATCCTTGTTCGCGGACAGGATCACGTCCCGGCCCTCCTCGGTGGGCACCAGTGCCAGGATCTCCAGGCTCTGGTCCGGCTCCGCGTCGGGCGTCACCACGCGGCGGGCGAAATAGGCAGCCAGCGCCGAAACGCTGCCGGCAAACACCGATCCTGCCGCCGCGCCGACGCCGACGCCCAGCAGCGCCCAGCTCAGGCCCTTGCCAGCCGATCGTGCGCGCGGGGGCCTCGGGGAAAGTTGTTCCTTCATGCCTACCATCATTGCAAACAATGGCCACCACCTTGTGGTTTTGGCGGGCATGGGATTCCGGGCCCGTGTTGTGCCGGCAGCATTCGGGAATGAGCGCGCCCACACCGGTGTTGTGCGTTGTGTGAGTGAAATCCAGCCCCCAGAACAGTCCAACGCCCCCGCCACGCCGAGCGTCACCAAGAGCGATGAGCAGTGGCGCACCGAATTGACCCCGGAGGAATACCAGGTCCTGCGCAAGGCGGGGACCGAGCGTCCCTTCACCGGCGAGTACTGGGACACCACCACCGAGGGTGTCTACGAATGCCGCGCCTGCGGCCAGGAACTCTTTACCTCCAACGCCAAGTTCGATGCCAACTGCGGGTGGCCGTCCTTCTTCGCCCCGCTGGCCGAGGACCGGGTCCGGTACATCCGCGACTCCACGCTCGGCATGGTCCGCGTCGAGGTGCGCTGTGCCGCCTGCGATTCGCACCTGGGCCACGTCTTTGAGGGCGAGGGCTTCAAAACCCCCACCGACCAGCGCTATTGCATGAATTCGGTCTCGCTGCGGCTCAAGACCAGCTAGCCGGCGCCACGGTTTCGGGGCACCTTCCGGGGCCCCGGACGCCGAGCATTCCCCGCACGCATGCCTTGGTGCCCGCGGCAGGCCGCATGCAACAGCATTGCTGATGCTTACGCCGTTTTTCGATCAGCAACCATGACCCCTCAGTACGCTGGAAGCAAGCTAAGGTCCGCAGCATCCGCGCGGCGTGTCCGGCCGTACCGAAAGGGGTCTCCCACCATGTCACAGGCAACTCTTCCGAAGCCGCTGTCCAACTCAGAGCTCGTCAACTCCGCGCCGTGGGTGGCGCTGAAGGCCGCGGCCACCGAGTTCCAGGTTCTCCAGGGACAGGACGGCGCGGTTCCGGCGGAAGCCGACAAGGCGCGCGCCGCGGCATTGGCGGGGACCATCGCCGAATCACTGCACGCCCTGGCCCCGCAGTTCCCGCACGATGCGACCTACCTCGAGGGGCTGGTCTCGGACCTGGCCAAGTGGGAAGCCGCCGGGTTCGGCGTCCCCGATTTCCTTGACGCGCTGCAGGCCTTCGCGCCGCAGCTGGCGCGCGAGGACGGCCTGCGCCACCTGGTGCTCTTCCCGATGTACACGCAGAACGGATCCACCGACAGGCTGCTCGAGGCGGTGCTCGTCGAGGTCATCTGGCCCGAGTTCATCTCCGCGCTGGAGGCCGGGGACTACTCCAACAAGCTCTTTGTCCCGCTGCGCTTCCTGGACTTCACCCCCGGCTACGACACCAACTCCGCGGTGCTCTTCCCCGAATCGGTCGCCATCCGCGAAACCCCGCCCTTCACTTGGGGAGCCATCTTCCAGGACCGCGAGGCAGCCCGCTTCCGCAGCGTGCTGAAATCCGCCGCCCAGATCACCAACCTGGAGCTGCCGGCGGATGCCGCGGCAATGCTCGAGGACCAAAACCTCACCGAAGAGACCTTCGTGATGTGGGACCTCATCCACGACCGCACCCACATGCGCGGGGACCTGCCCTTCGACCCGTTCATGATCAAGCAGCGCATGCCCTACTTCCTCTACTCGCTCGAGGAGCTGCGCTGCGACCTCACCGCATTCCGTGAATGCGTGAAGATCCAGCACGACGCCTCGACGGATGCCACCACGGCCCACCGTGCGCTGCTGGTGCAGTACGCGGTGATCTTCGATCGGATCTTCCGCTTCGCCATGACCGGGACCCGCACCCGCAACTACGACGCCGTGGGCGGCCAGCTGCTCTTCGCCTGGATGCACCAGCACCACGTGCTGCACTGGACCGACACCAAGCTGTCCATCGACTGGGACCAGGTCCCCGCGGTGGTCTCGGCCCTGGGCGACGCCATCGACGAACTGTACTGGCGCTCGATCGACCGCCCGAAGCTCGCCCACTGGCTGGCCGCCTACGAGCTGGTCTCCGCGACCCTGACCCCGCACCCGGCCTCGGTGTGGGCCAAGGGCCCCGACGCGCTCCCGCTGACCTCTGCGCTGCGCGAGCTGACCAACCAGGTCCTCGACGACGAGTTCCCGCACTCGATGTTCTACGAGGCGCTGGCCAAGAAATTGCGCCCGGTCATCGAGTCCACCATCGGCATAACCGGCAACTCGTCCATCTGAGACACCTGCCGATCCGAGAAGCGAAGGCTAGAATCTGTTCCATGGCTGACCTCACTGACTTGAGAGTACTCATTGCCGGGGCGACCAGCGCCTCGGGCGTCGCGGCGGCGCACGCGCTGTGCGCGGCCGGCGCCACGGTGCTGGCCGCAGGTTCCGATGCGGAGCGGCTGGCCGAGCGCCTGCCCTTCGTGCACGGGCGCTACGAGGTCGACCTGGCCAATCACGCCGCGGTGACCGAGCTGCACCAGCTCATCGACACCGAGCGCGGGCCCATCGACGGGCTGCTGCACCTGGTCGGCGGCTGGCGCGGCGGCAAGGGCCTGGCCGGGCAGAGCGACGACGACGCAGAGTTCCTGCACACCCAGGTGGTCACCACGCTGCGCAACACCACCAGGGTCTTCCGCGACGACCTGGTGGCCTCGCGGCGCGGACGCGTCGCCATCGTCTCGGCCACCGCCGTGGACTCCCCCTCCGGTTCCAACGCCAACTACACCACGGCCAAGGCCGGGGCCGAGGCCTGGATGCGCTGCGTGGCCGCGGAGCTGCGCGCCGCGCAGTCGGGGAACAAGGCCAACCCGGTGCCGCAGCGTGCCGCCGCCGTCACCTGGGTCATCAAGGCGTTCACCGACGCCGCAACCCGCGCGGCGCACCCGGAGCGCGGCACCGACGGCTTCACCGACGTCGCCACCCTGGGCGCGGCGGCCATCGAGCTTTTCTCCGGCGATGCCGCGGCACTCAACGGCGCACGGATCCACCTGCCCACCCGCTGATTCCCATTCCCGCAACCCCCCTGTTAGGACGCAATGCCAGTGACTTCCTTGATCCACGACCCCTCGGTGCGCGGCTTCGCCTCGGACAACTACTCCGGGATCCATCCGGAGGTGCTTGCCGCCCTGGCCGAGGCCAACGGCGGGCACCAGGTCTCCTACGGCGAGGACCAATACACCGAGGAACTCGGACGCGTCATCGCCTCGCACTTCGGGGAAACCGCCACGATCTTCCCGGTGTTCAACGGCACCGGCGCCAACGTCACCGCCCTGCAGTCGCTGCTGCCGCGCTGGGGAGCCGTCATCTGCGCCGCCAGCGCCCACATCAACGTGGACGAGAACGGCGCCCCGGAGCGCATCGGCGGGATGAAGCTGCTCTCCGTGCCCACCGGCGACGGCAAGCTCACCCCCGAGCTCATCGACCTGGAGGCCTGGGGCTGGGGGGACGAGCACCGCGCCCAGCCGCTGGCCGTCTCACTGACCCAGTCCACCGAACTCGGCACCCTCTATACCCTCGATGAGCTGCGAGCCATCACGGAGCACGCCCACTCCCTGGGCATGCGCGTGCACATGGACGGCGCCCGGCTATCCAACGCCGCGGCAGCCCTGGGTGTGGGCCTGGGAGAAATGACCACCGGAACCGGGATCGACATCCTGTCCCTGGGCGGCACCAAGAACGGCATCATGTTCGGCGAAGGCATCGTGACCCTTGCGGAAGGGCCCGCCGAGTCGATGAAGTACCTGCGCAAGATGAACATGCAGCTGGCCTCCAAGATGCGCTTCATCTCCGCCCAGTTGCTGGCCCTCTACGGCTCGGATTTGTGGCTGCGCTCGGCCGCGCACGCCAACGCGATGGCAGCCCGGCTTTCGGCCGCCGTCCAGAAGACCGACGGCGTTCAGCTGGTCTACCCGACCCAGTCCAACGGCGTCTTCGCCTCCCTTCCCAACGCCGTGGCCGATGCGTTGCGCGAGCGCTTCCGCTTCTACGACTGGGACCGCGCCGCGGGCCAGGTGCGCTGGATGTGCTCCTTCGACACCACCGAGTCCGACGTCGATTCCTTCGTCGCCGCACTCACCGAGGAACTTGCCAAGCAGTAGATGGTTGCAGGCACGCCGGTGAGTAGGGGGCACAACGCCCTCCCGCTCCCCGGCGTGCCGCAAGCGGCCAAGCCATGGCCACACTTTAGACTCGCCATGTGAGTGCAAACGGACCAGTCCAAGCAGTGCCGCCGGCCTTCCTCGAAGCCCTGGCCGCGGTTCGCCGTGCCAGCTGCCGGCGCGAGATCCATCTCCAGGAGATCCCTGCCCCGGCCCGCCTGGCACCCTACGCCCTGGCCCTGTCCGCAGACGTGTACGAACGCACCCCGCGCAAGGCCCACGTGCCCGGCGCCAAGGCGGAAAATGCGGCGCCGGTGCACGCCGAGGAACTTGCCACCGGGCGCTTCGTGCTCCTGCACGACCCGGCCGGTTCCGCACTCTGGGACGGCACCTTCCGCATCGTGACCTACATCCGGGCCCGCATGGAATCGGAAATGGGCAACGACACCATGCTCGGCTCGGTCGCCTGGACCTGGCTGCTGGACGCGCTGAACGAATCCGGCGCCGACTACCGCGAGGCAGGCGGCACCGCCACCCGCGTGCTCTCGGAAAGCTACGGCACCCTGGAGCACCGCAGCGAGACCATCGACATCGAGCTGCGGGCCTCTTGGACCCCGGGCGACCACGACATCTCCACCCACCTCGAGGCCTGGGCCGACATGGTCTGCACCTTTGCCGGCCTGCCCCCGCTGCCCAGCGGTGTCACCGCGCTGCCGCACCGCAGGCTCTCCTAGAACCTTTGCGCCCGCGGCCCGGCACATCCGGCCCGGGCACAATCGGTACTAGAATCGTTAGACCATGACCCGTACCCACCACGCCACGAACCCCAGCCACAGCACCGTGACGGACGAACCGTCCGCGCCCTTGCAAGCCACGGAACCCGCCGAGTCGCCGCAGGAGGCTCCCCCGGAGCCCGTCTTGCTGGACATGCCGCGCGACGGTGTTCCCGAGGTCATCACCACCGAACCTGGCCTGCGGCGCGCCGCCCGCGCCATTGCCGCCGGCACCGGGCCGGTCTCCGTGGACGCGGAGCGGGCCTCCGGCTTCCGCTACGGCCAGCGCGCCTTCCTGGTCCAGTTGCGCCGCGAGGGTTCCGGCAGCTGGCTGATCGACCCCGTGCCCTTCGAGAACCTCGATCCGATCCAGGAGGCCATCGGCGACGAAACCTGGATCCTGCATGCCGCCTCCCAGGACCTGCCCTGCCTGCGCGAGCTGGGCATGGACCCGGCGCGGCTCTTCGACACCGAACTTGCCGCACGCATTGCCGGGTTGCCGCGCGTTGGCCTGGGCCCCGCCGTGGAGTCCCTGCTGGGGCTGCGCCTGGCCAAGGAGCATTCGGCCGCCGACTGGTCCACCCGCCCGCTGCCCGAGCCGTGGCTGCGCTACGCCGCCCTGGACGTGGAGGTCCTTGACCGGCTGCGCGAGGAACTGATCAAGATCCTGGAGGCCGACGGCAAGCTCGAGTTCGCCGAGGAGGAATTCGAGGCGGTGCGCAAGGCTCCCCCGGCGCCGCCCCGCACGGACCCGTGGCGCCGCACCTCCGGCCTGCACCAGATCCGCGACCGCCGGACCCTGGCAGCGGTGCGCGCCCTGTGGGAAACCCGCGAGTCCCTGGCCCAGACCCGGGACGTGGCCCCGGGCCGCCTGATCCCGGACTCCGCGCTGGTCGCCGCGGCCAAGGCCATGCCCAAGAGTGTTCCCGCACTGCTGAAGACCCCCGGTTTCCACGGCCGCTCGGCTTCCAAGGACGCCCCCAAGTGGCTGCGCGCCCTGCAGGACGCCGCGGCGACCAGCGACCTGCCGCCCAACCAGGTGCCCTCGAACTCGCCTCCACTGCCCAAGGTCTGGGCCGACAAGGACCCGGTGGCCGCCGCGCGGCTGCAGACCGCCCGCGCCCGGGTGGCCCGCACCGCCGAGGCCATGAACATCCCCACGGAGAACCTGCTCACCCCCGACACGCTGCGCCGGCTGTGTTGGACCCCGCCGGCGGAGATCGACCCCGACACCGTGTCGGCGGCCCTGCGGGCGCTGGGTGCGCGTGAATGGCAGATCGGCCTGGTGGGCCCGGTGCTCACCGTGGCGTTGCTGGACCCGGACGCGTTGGCCAAGCGCTGATGAATCGCCGGGCAGGTTTTTTCCGATATCGGGAAGAACCTGCCCGGCTATTTCCTTTCCCGGGTGCGCGTCGCTTGCACTCTAAGTTACTCACCAGTAGCGTATGGGGTGGATCACATCCCCATCCCGATCACAAGGAGTACCGGTGAGCCCCCAGCCAGTGAACACGCGCAACGCGCGGCTTCTCCGCGACGTCGTCTTCGTCGACGGCGTCCGCACCCCCTTCGGCAAGGCCGGAGAGAAGGGCATCTACCACGGCACGCGCGCCGACGACCTCGTCGTCAAGTGCATCCGCGACCTGATGCGCCGCAACCCCTCGCTCCCCGCAGCCAGGATCGACGAGGTCGCGATCGCCGCCACCACGCAGACCGGGGACCAGGGCCTGACCATCGGACGCACCGCCGCGCTGCTGGCCGGCCTGCCCCAGTCGGTCCCCGGATTCGCCATCGATCGCATGTGCGCCGGTGCCATGACCGCGGTGACCTCCACCGCCGGCTCCATCGCCTTCGGCGCCTACGACGTGGTCATCGCCGGCGGCGTCGAGCACATGGGCAACCACCCGATGGGCGCAGGCGCCGACCCGAACCCCCGTTTCCTCTCCGAACGCATCGTTGACCCGGCAGCCCTGAACATGGGGAACACCGCAGAGAACCTGCATGACAGGTTCCCGGCGATCACCAAGGAACGCGCCGACGCCTACGCGGTGGCCTCGCAGCAAAAACTTGCCGCCGCCTACACGGCAGGGGACATCCAGCCGGACCTGGTCCCGGTCGCGGCACGCCGCCCCGGCGAGGGCTTCAAGCTGCATACCAGCGACGAGCCTCCCCGCCCGGGCACCACGCTCGATTCCCTGGCCGAGTTGCGCACCCCCTTCCGCGCCCACGGCCGGGTCACCGCCGGCAACGCCGCGGGCCTGAACGACGGTGCCACCGCCGCGGTGCTGGCCAGCGCGCAGGCCGCGGAGGAACTGGGCCTGAGCGTGAAGATGCGCTTGGTCTCCTACGCCTTTGCCGGGGTCGAGCCCTCGGTCATGGGCATCGGCCCGGTCCCCGCCACCGAGAAGGCCCTGGCCCAGGCCGGACTTTCCATCGAGGACATCGGGCTCTTCGAAATCAACGAGGCCTTCGCCGTCCAGGTCCTTTCCTTCCTTGACCACTACGGGATCAAGGACACCGACACCCGGGTGAACCGCTACGGCGGCGCCATCGCCGTGGGCCACCCGCTGGCTTCCTCGGGCGTGCGCCTGATGAACCAGCTGGCCCGCCAGTTCGAGCAGGACCCCACCGTCCGCTACGGATTGACCACCATGTGCATCGGTCTGGGCATGGGCGGCACCGTGGTGTGGGAAAACCCGCACCACGCCGACTTCGGAAAGGATGCCTAAGGCCATGAGCCAGAGCACCATTGAAAGCTTCGCCTCCCTCGCCTCGCTGGTCCCCCACGAGATCATCACCCATTCCCTCGTCGAAGACGTCATGTTGCCCGGTGGGGCGAAGCTGGCGCTGCTGACCCTGGACAACGGCTTCGACCACACCAAGCCCACCACCCTGGGCCCCAACACCCTGCTGGAACTGCATGCAACACTTTCGGCCCAGAAGCAGCGCGCCGCGGCCGGCGAGATCCACGCCCTGGCCATCACGGGAAAGCCCCACTACCTGGTCGCCGGCGCCGACCTCAACGGCGTCAAGTCGCTGGCCTCCCCGGAAAACGGCGCAGCCATGGCGAGACTGGGCCACGCAGCCTATGACCTGCTGGCCGACCTCGGGGTCCCCACCTTCGCGTTCATCAACGGCGTGGCCCTGGGCGGCGGGCTGGAAATCGCCCTGGCCTGTACCTACCGCACCGTCTCCACCGGAGCCAACGGCATCGGCCTGCCCGAGGCCTTCATCGGGCTGGTCCCGGGCTGGGGCGGGGTCTACCGGCTCCCGCGGCTGACCGGGCCCGAGGCCGCCATGACGGTCATGATCGAAAACCCGCTGAACAACAACCGCTCGCTGGACGGAACCGCCGCCGCCAAGCTCGGGATTGCCGACGAGTTGTTCGAGCCGGCGGATTTCCTGGAGCAATCCCTGCTCTGGGCCGATTCCGTGCTCGGCGGCACGAGGACCGTGCAGCGCCCGAATGCCGTGGAGCCGAATGGCAACCCCGAGGTCGCCGCACGCTGGGCCGCAGCAGCCGCCAAGGCCCGCGCCTTCGTGGAATCCAAGACCTCCAACGCGGCTCCGGCACCGGCCAAGGTCCTGGAGATCTTTGAGGCCGGCGCCTCCATCACGCAAAAGGAATCCGCCGCACTGGAAATCGCGGCACTGACCGAGCTGATGCAGACCAACGCCTTCCACAACACCGTCTACGCATTCCTTGACCTGGTCCAGAAGCGCGCCAAGCGCCCCGCCGGCGCCCCGGATGCCAAGCTGGCACGGCCCGTGACCAAGGTCGGCGTGGTCGGCGCCGGACTCATGGCCGGCCAGCTGGCGCTGCTCTTCGCCAAGAACCTCAAGGTTCCGGTGGTCATCACCGACATCGACGCCGCACGGGTTCACAAGGGCCTGGCATACATCCACGGCGAGGTCGACAAGCAGCTGGCCAAGGGCCGCATCTCCACCGACGCAGCAAACCGCACCAAGGCCCTGGTCACCGGCTCGGTGTCCAAGGAGGCCTTCGCGGATGCCGACTTCGTCATCGAGGCCGTCTTCGAGGAACTTGCGGTCAAGAAGCAGGTCTTTGCCGAGGTCGAGGCCGTGGTGAGCGAGGAGTGCATCCTGGCCACCAACACCTCCTCGCTGTCGGTCACCGAGATGGGCAGGGACCTGGCGCACCCCGAACGCCTGGTGGGCTTCCACTTCATCAACCTGGTCGCACAGATGCCGCTGCTGGAGAGCGTGCGCGCCGAGGAAACCAACGACGTCGCCCTGGCCACCGCCTTTGCCGTGGGCAGGGCGCTGCGCAAGACCAGCGTGCTGGTCAAGGACGAGGCAGCCTTCGTGGTGAACCGGATCCTGCTGCGCCTGATGGGCGAGATCGCCAACGCCTTTGACGACGGCACCGACGCGGCCGTCGCCGATGGCGCACTGCGGCCCATGGGGCTGCCGATGACCCCGTTCACGCTGCTGGCAATGGTCGGGATCCCGGTCGCGCACCACGTCTCCGAGTCGCTGCACGCAGCCTTCGGCGAGCGCTTCCGGGTCTCGGGCAACCAGCAGGTGCTCATCTCCCACGGCATCAAGTCACTCTGGGCGCCCACCGAGGCCGGCGGCGCGGAAATCCCGACCGCCACCCTTGGCCTGCTGGAGTTCGGGAACAACCCGAGCACCGCCGGCGAACTGCTGGTGCGCACCCAGGACGCCCTGGCCCAGGAGATCGGGCTGATGCTCGCCGAGGGCGTGGTTGCCGGTCCCGAGGACATCGACCTGTGCATGATCATGGGTGCCGGCTGGCCGATGCACCTGGGCGGCATCACTCCGTACCTCGACCAGGTGGGGGCCTCCGAGCGGGTCAACGGCAGGAAGTTCCACCAGGACTGAGGCCGGCCCCGGAAGGTGAAAGGGCGCGGCCGAAAGATTCATGCTGCGCATCCATCGACCTTGGCGCGATTGTGCGCGACACTTTGGGTATGAAACAAATGATCACTCTTTTGCCCACCCGCAGAAGTGTCATTGAGGCCTCGCTGGTGGCCGGTGCCGCGGTGACCTTGGTGTCATGCGGGTCCGGAGACAAGGCCCAGGATCTCCCCGGAGCCAGCGGCACTGCCCACGACGCCGCGGACCTGGCCAAGCTGCCGGTGAAGGGCACCGCCTCGGTGACGGTCGACGGACGCGGCTACCTGCTCTACCGCCCCGACGAGGCAACTGTCCTTGCCTACACCTCCGTGTGCACGCACCAGGGCTGCAAGGTCGGCACCGGCAGCGGCGAGATCTTCGAGTGTCCCTGCCACGGCTCCAAGTACTCGAAAGTCGATGGCTCGGTGACCCAGGGCCCCGCCAAGAAATCGCTGGCGCGATTTGCCGCCGCGATCGAGGGCGACAAGGTCCAGATCTACCTCTGACCGGGTGTCCGGGCGCCGGCGCCACCACCTCACGGTTGTAAGTGACATCGCACGGCCCCCTCGGTCCTGCCTGCGTGGGCGCATGGAATGATGGGAAGCATGAGTTCGCTTTCCTCCCCCAGCACGCGCCGCGCCTTCGTCGGCACCACCATGGCCGCCGGCGCCACCTTGGCCCTGGCCGCCTGCGGCGACGGTTCCTCCGCGGCACCGAACAACGTGCCTTCCGCCCCTCCTGAGCCCGTCGGCGAGGGCACCGTCGTGGCGACAACCGCGGAATTGGCCGTGGGCACGCGCCTGGCGGTTTCCGCAGTGCGCACGCAGGGAGAGACGGCGGGCCAGGAGGCAGGTTTCCTGCTCTTTCGCCCGAACAAGAAAACCGTGCTGGCCTACACGGCGATATGCACCCACCAGGGGTGTTCCGTGGGCGCGAAGTCGCCCAACGGCGAGGCTTTCTACTGCTCCTGCCACGGTTCCTACTTCCAGCCCGAGGACGGCAAGGCAGTCGCCGGTCCGGCCCGCGGCGCGCTGGAACGCTTCGCCGCCGAGATCAAGGGCGATGAGGTCCTGATCTTTATCTAGGCGGAGCCTTCACGCGACCCGGCGACAGCCGGAGACCCGGTGCTACGCATCAAAGCCGCGGGTCATGAACCCGACGGTTCGCTCATCGAGCCCGGATAGCGAGAGCCAGCCGGCGTCGCTGGGGGCTCCGGGCACCCCGAACGCGGCGAGGCCCGTGCCCCAGCGGGTGCACACCAGCTCGTTGTCCTCGGTGACCCAGTAGGTGGCAATCAACAACCCGTCGGCCCAGGCCTCAAAGCGCCGGGTCGAAAGGGTGGTGCCCAACGGGATGGACAGCTCCTCGGGCGGGCCGACCCGCTGGATCCGCGCATTGGGTTCCGCGGTGCGTTGGGTGACGGGGTCCTGCCAATCGTGGCCCTCCTCGTTCAGGCGCCAATACGCCATCTGGTTTTCGGGGTCCTCGATGGCCCGCATCAACATGAGGATGTCGGCAAAGCTCGGCATGGAGTCCACGGGGGCACCCTGGGTTTCCCGGCGCATGAGCCGCGCCTGGTCCATGTTCCGGTCCCGGAACCAGCTCAGGTCCCAGCTGTTGGCGGCCGGATCCAGGCGCACCCGCGACTCGGCCCGGTAAGGTTCGACACCGTCCTCAACCAGGACGCGGGTCAGCAAGACATTCGATTCCAGGTTCCGGTAGAGCACCCCGATTCGCTGCTGGTCGCGAATCAGCACATCCCACCGCTCAAAATCCTTCGGCATGTTTCTCCTGGGCTCGTTGGCCCCCAAGAAATCCCACCCTACCGGGCCGGACGATGGGCACACCGCCATGGGGTGACTCGCGCACCGGATTTCGGCCCTATGCCCGGGTGGCCCCTGCCGCTTCCATGCGGTGCACGCGGTGCGCGGTGGCGGCCATGAACGCCTCGTCGTGGGTGGCGAGCAGCACCGCCCCGCCCCGGTCCAACACGGCCCCGAGCGCCGCCTGCAGCCGGGCCAACCCGTCCGCGTCCAGCGCCTCGGTCGGCTCGTCGAGCAACAGCACTTGAGGCTCGCGCACCAGCACCGTGGCCAGGGCGACGAGCCGGCGGGCGGAGGCAGGCAATTCGTAGGGGTGGGTCTCCGCATGAGCGTCCAGCCCGAGCGAAGCCAACACCGCAGGGACCCGGGTCCTCTCCGGGCCGCGCCGCGGCAGGCCGAAGGCAACCTCGCGGCGGACGGTCCGCTCGAAGAGCTGGTCGGAGGGGTTCTGCAGCAGCAGCCCCACTGCCCCGCCGGCGCTGGTTCGATTCCAGACCCTTCCGGCGCCGGGGCGCAGCAGGCCGGCGGCGGCCTTGAGCACGGTGGTCTTGCCTGACCCGTTCGCCCCGGCGAGCGCGATGCATTCACCTGCCTTCACCCGCAGGTCCAGGCCGGCCACGACAGGGTCGGCGTAGCCGGGGTAACCGAGATCGGCCCCCGCGAATTCGAGCAGGACCGCAGCGTCGGTCCGCGGGATCCGGTGAGTTGCGGGTGCCTTCGGCATCGCGCCCGCCGCCTCAGCGGTGTCTGCCGGGTGGCAGCTGCCCCCGCGCAGGAACAGCACCCGGTCCGCGCCGGCCGCGAGCTGGTCCAGGGAACGGGTGAGCAGCACCAGCGCGGCACCGCCGGTGCGCAGCCGACCCACCAGGGCAGCCACGTGGGCTGCCGCCGCAGAGTCAAGGCCTGCCAGCGGCTCGTCCAGGACCAGCACGCCAGGCGCGTCCAGGGCGAGCGCCGCCAGCGCCACGAGGCGCTCCTGCCCACCTGAGAGCTTGGCCGGATTGCGGGGCAGCAAGGCGTGCAGCCCCAGCCGGTCCGCGAGCGCGGCGATCCGCTCCCGCATCTGCGCGCGCGGCACCCCGATGTTCTCAAGTCCGAGGGCCAGCTCCTCCTCAACGGTTTCGCGCACCCCGGAGAGGTAGTGGCGGGCATCCTGGGGCAGCATCCCGACCTGGCGGGCCCACCCCACCGGATCGATGCGCGGGCCGGTCCCGATGGTGTGGCGGATCGTTTCACCGGCGAGGCGAAGCGTTGCCTCCAGCTCGTCGCCGTCATGCCGCGGCAGCATCCCTGCAAGCACGGCTCCGAGCGTGGACTTGCCCGACCCGGAGTCCCCCACGATCACCGTCAGCGATCCGGGAGCCAGGGACAGGTTGATTCCGCCCAGCGTGTCGCCGCCGGCCCCGGAATAGCGGAAGCGCTCCAATTCCAGCCCGAGCACCGCATTGTCCCTCGCGCTCATGCCAGCTCCATCCAGGCCGGGGCCAGGACGGCCAGCGGTCCCAGGACGACGCAGACCAGCGCAACCCGGCGCAGCCGGCGCTGGATGGCCGAATCCGGCACGGTCCGCAACCGGGTGTGCGGCCCCGCGGCGGGAAAGCCGCGCGCGGCCAGGTGCGCCGAACGGTCGGCGGCGTCCTGCAGGGCGGAGAGCACCAGCGGCACCGAGCGCAGGCGCACGCGCCGCCACCAGCCCAGGAGCCCGGCACCGGTGGCTGCCCCGCGCAGCGCCTGCGCCTCGCCGATGGCCCGCTGCCGCTGCGCCAGGGTCGGCAGCATGAACAGGGTGGCCGCCACCAGGTAGCCCAGTTGCGGCGGGGCGCCGGAGAGGTCGACCGCGGCAACCAGGTCGTGGCGGTCGATGAGCAGCGTGCAGAGCAGCCCGGCGACCACCAGGACCGCGGTGCGCAGCCCCAGTTCCACGGCAAGCTGCAGCCCCTCGACGGTGATCCGCAGCGGGCCTGCCGCGGCCAGCACCTGGCTTCCGGTGCGATCGACCAACCCGTGGATCAGCAGCTGGGAGCCCCAGGCGGGTGCCAGGATGGCCGCAGCGAGCCCGGTGAGCCTACGGGCGCGGCGGGCCCACACCGCCAGCAGCAGGCACCCCAACAGCACCGTGCAGCTAAGCCACCAACGGCCGGCTGCCGTGGTGGTGGCCACGACTGCCGCCGCGAGGGCGAGCACGGTGAAGGGATGCAGCGGCGCGGTGCGGGGCATTGGCGCTCCTAGCGGGAGCCGCGGCGGCCGAGCACCCGGTAGCGGCGCACGAAGGCGAAGCCTGCGGTCAGCCGCCCGGGCAGTGCGTAGATGAGCAGTGCGGCGAGCAGGAAGACGATGGCCTTGTCCCCCGGATCGGAGATCAACGCCTGCTTGGTCACTGCCCCCAGCAACGAGTCGCCCATCGAGCGGAATGCGGCGACCAGGGCTCCGGTGCCAACCCCGGAGGTCCCGCCGAAGACGAAGGCGGCAACAGGTGCCGACACCACGCCCACCAGGATCCCGGCGAAGAGTCCTGCAACCGGGGCCAGGTAGGGGCGGCGCAGCGCGCCGAAGCGGGCGGCGGTGCCGGCCAGGAAGCCGACAAGTGCGGCGCCCGCGGCGAAGGGCAGCACTGTCGGGTTGAACAGGGACCAGATGAGCGTGCCGAGCACGCCGGTGGCGGCGCCTGCCCGGCGTCCGGCCAGGAAGCCGACCAGCACGGTGCCCAGCGAGTCCAGGTAGAGCGGGACCATCACGGAGCCGACGAACTGGCCCAGCACGATGTTCAGCGCCAGCGCCACGGGGATCAGGGTGAGCGTGGAGACCGGCAGCTCGGGCAACACGGCTGCCAGCAGCAGGAGCGCGGCGACCAGGTAGGCGGCGAAGGTGGCCAGGGCGACGCCCTGGCCGAGGCCGTCGGTGAGGCCTGCAGGCTGGGTGAGGACCAGTGCGGTGTAGGTGCCAAGGAGCAGGAGCACTCCGGCGGCGACCATCAGGCGCCGGCGCAGCGTGTGCGCGGTCGCGGTTTCGGGCAGGGTCAGGTTCGGTGACATGGGGGAAATTCCTTGGGTGCGGGTGGGCACCGCCGGGGGATGCCGGTGGCGCCGGGAAGCGGGAACAGGGCCTGATGTCACCTCGGCCCGGTCACCGATTCTAGCCGATGCCGTCGGTGGCCGGGAGGCTCAGGGTGCCGGCGGCAGCGCCCTGGCCAGGGTGCCGAGGCGGTCAACGAGCTCGGCGAACCCGGCCTCCGGGTCATTCCAGGAGACCACGTGGGCGTTTGCTGGCTTCCCCCAGAGCGAGCGGAAGTCCGCCACGGTGGTTCCGAACAGGAGCGGGGAACCGGTTTCGACATCCACGGTCGCCGGGCGGCTGCGGTATTCCACGGTGCCGGCGGCGATCCCGGCGGCAAAGAAGTCGTGCACGTGGGCGATGTAGCCCTGGTCGTATTCGCGGTGGAATTCGAAGTAGAAGCGCAGCGCGTCGGAAAGGTAGCGCACCAGCGGGTTCGAGGCGCGGCTGCGCGTTCCCTCCGGGTCCCCGGCGAGCACGTTCTCCGGGTCCGCGCAGCCCGCCGCCTCGGCCAGGTCGGTGAGCAGGGCCGGCTGCATCTCGAAGCGCTCGGTGGTGTCCAGCGAGCACACGATCGGCAGCCTGTCGGCATCCAGCCCGGCCGCGGCGGCCGCGGTGTAGGCGGCGTAGACCTCGGCGGCGGCGTGCGGGTCCACGTGCGTGTTCCACTCAGCGGTCGGGGTGGTGTTTCCCTGGTGGTAGAAGGCCCCGCCCATGATCACCACCCGGCCCAGCAGCCAGGGCAGCTTCGGTTCGCGGCGCAGCGCGAGCGCGAAGTTGGTCAGCGGGGCGCTCAGCAGCGCTGTCAGTTCCCCGGGGTGGGCGCGGGCGGCCTGAATCCAGAAATCGACGGCGTCGTCCTGCCCCGCGTCCGCGGGCCCCGGGTCCGCGGGCCCCGGGTCCGCGGGCCCCGGGTCAGGCAGCGTGGCGTAGCCGACGCCCTGTGGGCCGTGGGTTTCCGGGGTGGTGACCAGCGGGACACACAGCGGTTCCCGCGCCCCGATGAGCACCGGCACCTGCGGCTGCCCGCACAGCGCCAGCAGCGCCCGGTTGTTCGCTGCAACCTGGTCGGCGTCGACGTTGCCGGGAGAGCACGTGACCGCCACGATCTGAACGTGCGGGCAGGCGGCCAGGTAGGCCAGGGCGAGGGCGTCGTCGATCCCGGTGTCGTTGTCCAGCAGGATCCGGGTGCGGGGCATCGCCATCGCCTAGAAGAGCGCGATCTTGGGCACCGCGGGGAAGATCGCCTCCAGCTCGGCCAGGTCCTCCGGACCCGGCTTCCAGGAAACGGCGCACGCGTTCTCCTCGATCTGTTCGGGGCGGGTTGCCCCGGCAATGACGCTGGCCACCGCGGGTTGGGCGGCCAGCCAGGAGAACGCGACCTCGAGCTCGGTGAATCCGCGTTCGCGGGCGAAGTCGGAGAAGCTGCGCAGTTGGTCGAAGTCGACCGTGTCCATCAGGTGCCGCCGCGCGTGCGTCAGCCGCGAGCCCTCCGGGGCGCTGCCGCCGGAGTACTTGCCGGTCAGCAGGCCGTTGGCCAGCGGGAAATACGGCAACAGGCCCAGGGAGTACGCCCGGGCCGCGGGTGCAACCTCGAGCTCCGCACGCCTGTCCAGCAGGTTGTAGTGGTTCTGCGTGGAGACGAAGCGTGCCCCGCCCTGGGCGCGGGCGGTGAACTCGGCCTCGGCGATCTGCCACCCGGCGCGGTTCGAGTGCCCGATGTAGCGCACCTTGCCGGCGGCCACCAGATCATCGAGCGCCGACAGCGTCTCGGCAATGGGGGTCAGCGGGTCCGGGGTGTGGAATTGGTAGAGGTCGATGTGGTCGGTGCCGAGCCTGCGCAACGACGCCTCCACGGCCCGGATAATGTAGCGGCGCGAGCCGCGGGCGCCGAAGTCGTTGCCGTTGGCGCCGCTCATGTCCATGCCGAACTTGGTGCCGATCACGACCTCGTCGCGCCGCTCCCCCAGCGCCTTGCCGAGCATCGTCTCGGAAAGCCCCGGCTCCTTGCCGTAGGTGTCGGCGACGTCGAAGAATGTGATTCCGGACTCAAGGGCGGCATTGATGACGGCGTCGGTCCCGGCCTGGTCCTCGGTGGCGGTGCCTGCCCGGCCCAGGTTGTTGCACCCCAGCCCCACTGCCGAAACCACCAGTCCGGAGGCTCCCAATCGTCGGTATTCCATGGCGCCCATGCGCATTAGTCCTTTCACCGGTGGTCACTGGCCGACCCCCTCGCGCGTGCGGGAAGGATCTGGCGGCGGGCCGCTGTGCCCGCCTAAGCATTCAAGCATGCACCACGGAGGGTGGCACAGTGTGTCGCGGCCGAGGCGGCGTGGGTTCACGGGAAACGCCCATGAACCCTTAAGATGGGGGTTATGTCTAAAGTCCTCACCTCCCTGCCCGTTGGCGAACGCGTAGGTATCGCGTTCTCCGGTGGCCTTGATACTTCCGTCGCCGTTGCCTGGATGCGTGAAAAGGGTGCCATCCCTTACACGTACACCGGAGACCTCGGCCAATACGATGAGCCGAACATCGATGCCGTTCCCGGCCGCGCCCTGGAATACGGTGCAGAGGCCGCCCGCCTGGTCGATTGCAAGCCTGCCCTGGTCGAAGAGGGCTTCGTTGCCCTGGCCTGCGGCGCCTTCCACATCCGCTCCGGCGGAAAGGCCTACTTCAACACCACCCCGCTGGGCCGTGCCGTGACAGGCACCCTGCTGGTGCGTGCCATGCGCGAAGACGGCGTGGACGTGTGGGGCGATGGTTCGACCTACAAGGGCAACGACATCGAGCGCTTCTACCGCTACGGCCTGCTCTCGAACCCGAAGCTGCGCATCTACAAGCCGTGGCTTGACCCTGCATTCGTCCAGGAACTGGGCGGACGCTCGGAGATGAGCGAATGGCTCGTCGAGCGCAACTTCCCGTACCGCGACTCGGCCGAAAAGGCCTACTCCACCGACGCCAACATCTGGGGTGCCACCCACGAGGCCAAGACCCTCGAACTGCTGAACACCTCCCTGGAATCGGTCGAACCGATCATGGGCGTTCGCTACTGGGACGAGTCGGTCGAAGTCAAGACCGAAGACGTTTCCGTGACCTTCGAGGCCGGCCGCCCGGTCGCCATCAACGGCGTGGTCTTCACCGACGCCGTTGCCCTGGTTGACGAAGCCAACAAGATCGGTGGCCGCCACGGTCTGGGCATGAGCGACCAGATCGAGAACCGCATCATCGAAGCCAAGTCCCGCGGCATCTACGAAGCCCCGGCCATGGCCTTGCTGCACATCACCTACGAGCGTCTGTTGAACGCCATCCACAACGAAGACACCGTGGCCAACTACCATGCAGAAGGCCGCCGTTTGGGTCGCCTGATGTACGAAGGCCGCTGGCTGGACCCGCAGGCACTGATGCTGCGCGAGTCCCTGCAGCGCTGGGTTGGCTCCGCCGTCACCGGTACCGTCACCGTGCGCCTGCGCCGCGGCGACGACTACACCGTGCTCGACACCGTGGGCCCGAACCTCAGCTACCACCCGGACAAGCTGTCCATGGAGCGCGTTGGCGACTCCGCCTTCGGCCCGCTGGACCGCATTGGCCAGCTGACCATGCGCAACCTGGACATCGCCGATTCCCGCTCGCGCCTGGAGCAGTACGCTGCCCAGGGCCTGCTCGGCGAGAAAACCGTGAAGCTGGTCGGCGAGCTCGAAAACGGCGGCGCGTCAGCGATCGTCGATGCCGAGGCAGTCAACGCCGATGACCTGGCCGGCGACCGCGCCCTTGAGCGTGCTGCCTTTGATTCGGGCACAGACTAGAAATGCATCACCGGCGGCCATTTGAGGCCGCCACAGCGGGCGGGGTCATTTTTGCCGAGAAATCGGCAAAAGGGGCCCCGCCCGCTGTGTTTGCCCCCCCGCCGGGGGGGCCCCCCCCTGGTGGGGGAACGCCGTGTCCCGAGAA
>NZ_JBKKAP010000103.1:0-4730 GCF_046714615.1 Paeniglutamicibacter sp. | reverse complement strand
AGGGTCTTGGGGTTGGACCATTCCAGGGCACAGATGAACATGGTGCCCGCGGCCAGCAGGCCCACCGTTCCATAGATGACCAGCTTGGTGTTCATGGTCCAGTGCAGCGGCTTGCGGTAGTGGCGCCCGAGCTCGAACAGCACCGGAAAGCCCAATCCGCCGACGATGATCGCAGCGGCGATCGGCAGGCAGATCCACGGGTCGCCCACGAAACCCATCAGGTTGTCGGTGAAGAGCGCGAACCCGGCATTGTTGAAGGCCGAGACGGAGTGGAAGAACCCCAGCCACAGGGAGTGGCCCCAGGGGTTGCCCAGTCCCAGGGCGAAGCGCAGGGCCAGGGCCAGGGCCACCACCAGCTCGGTGGCGACGGTGATGCGCAGGACGCCCAGCAGCACCGAGCGCACGTCGCCGAAACCCGTGCTCTTGGTTTCCGCCGCGGCCTGGATGCGGGACTTCAATCCCAGGCGCCTGGCCATCAGCACGCCGAGCAGCGAGGCGAAGGACATGATTCCAAAGCCGCCGAGCTGGATCATCACGAGGATCGCCACCTGCCCGAAGGGTGTCCAATAGGTGGCGGTGTCCACAACCGCGAGCCCCGTCACGCAGACGGCCGAGGTGGCGGTGAACAGGGCCTCGAGGAATCCGGCACCGCCGGGGCCGGTCTTGGCCATCGGGAGCATCAGCACCAGTGTTCCGGCCACGATGGCCAGCCCGAAACCAGCGGCTATTGCCTGTGCCGGATGGCGGGGAACAACCGCCCGTCCAACGGCCCTGGCTTTACTTGCTGCGACATGCATAAGTCATAGGGTAAACGCTGGAGATGAAAACCTAGCTATTGGCCGTGAATCCTCGCGAGACCGTGAGGAGCGCGGGTTTCACGGCTGGGGGTGGAACCGCTACCGGGAATGGGTGAAGCGCCGCAAGGCTCGGGTCCAGAAGACGTGGAGGGTCCCTCGGCACCCGCCGCTTCACCCGGTTAGAACTTCCAGTCCCCGCCTTCGCCTCCGCCGTTGAGAAAGCCCTCTCCTGCCCCGAACAGGCCATCCAGCAAGCCACCGCCGCTGCCCAGCGCCTCTTCGCCGGCTGCCGTCGCTGATTCGCCCAGCCCGGACGCGGCATCTCCAAGGCCCGCGACCGAATCCTCCAGGCCTCCCGCCACCTCGCCCAGCCCCTCGGTGGCACCGGCCAGCTCCTCACCGAACCCGGAGAAACCCTCCAGCAGCGGACCGGCGACTGCGCTGCCGATGAACGCCCCTGCCACCCCGGCGAGGAGGCCCGCACCGAGTCCCCCGGCCGCGCCGGCGGCCATCCCGCCGAGTCCCCGCCCGCCCTGGCGTCCGGCACCGGCGGCCTTGCCCCCGCCCAGAATGTTCTCCATGAAGCCAGGGCGGTTCACCTCGGCCCGCGTGGCGGACCGGGCCAGGTCATCGGGGCGGTTCGAGCGGGGCCGTTCGTTGTCCGGCAGCCGGCCATCCAGTTCGGCCTGCACCAGCTCGCGCTGGGCGGGAGTCAAGCGGGCAAAGGCCTCGGCGTGGGCCCGTTCCATGTCCGCGGGGGGCGCGGTGTGCAGCATGTACGTGTACTTGGCGATGACAGCCTCGTCGGCGTTGCGCGGCGCAGCAGTGTTGGCGGGCGGCCCGGCGGGGCGATCGGCCTGGGGGTGGCCTTGGTGACGGGACTGCGGGGCTGGTCGCTGGTCATACTGCCGGCCTTGCGTCCGCGGCGTCGTTTGGCGATTGCCCTGGCCGGAGTCGAGCTGCTCGCGCAGGTACTTAACCGCCATCTGCTTGCCCTTGTTGATCAGTTTGTTGAACGTGCCCACGGTGGTGCTCCTTCGTCGTTCCATCTGCTGTGCCAGACGTGCTGCCACGCCATTGACCTGATCAACTCCCGGGTGTCGGCCAGAGTTCCCCTGCTTGGCGGGAATGTGATGCGTGCGCTCGAGGATCTGTCACCTATTAATAACCGATTATCCTTTGCAGGACTTAGAATAAATAACGGGTAAAGTGACATTTTTGAACTTTGTACGTGTTTCGATACCGAGTGTCACGTAAACGGCCGTATAAATGACAAGGGGGTTTGGCCATGCTGATCGGCTACATGAGGGTTTCGAAAGCGGACGGATCGCAAAGCACCGACCTACAGCGCGATGCGCTACTGGCCGCGGGCGTCGAGGCGTCGAACCTCTACGAGGACCACGCCTCGGGCAAGAAGGACGACAGACCGCAACTAGCTGCCTGCCTGAAGGCCATGCGTGCCGGTGACACATTGCTGGTGTGGAAACTGGACCGGCTGGGCCGAGACCTGCGCCACCTGGTGAACACGGTCCACGACCTCACCGAACGCAGCATCGGACTCAAGGTCCTCACCGGGGAGGGCGCTGCCATCGACACCACCACCGCCTCGGGCAAGCTCGTCTTCGGGATCTTCGCCGCGCTGGCCGAGTTCGAACGCGCCCTGATCTCCGAACGCACCGTCGCCGGCCTGGCCTCGGCCCGAGCCCGCGGACGCACCGGCGGACGGCCCTACAAGATGACCCCGGCCAAGATCCGCCTGGCCATGGCCGCCATGGGGCACAAGGACACGAAGGTCGGAGCCCTGTGCGCGGAACTCGGGATCACCCGCCAAACCCTCTACCGCCACGTCTCCCCTACCGGGGAGCTGCGGCCCGACGGCGCAAAGCTCCTGAAGTCGCGCTAGACCTGCCCGCACCAGCAGCAGCTGGCACCGCCGCATGGGACCGCGAACCTGGCCCCTGACAGCTTTCCGTTTCACGCCCCGTCACCGGAACGGATCACCGGACGGGGGTTGCGGGACGGTCGACTTTCCTGTGAATCCAAAAAACTTCTTAAGCCCAAGTCAGACAAGGGTGCGTTCCGGTAGCCGACCCCCTATCGGAACACTGCAGAAGCCGTATCCGGACGACCCCCTATCGGTACGGTGCGACTGTTGCAGCGGCCAAGAAACGCCCTTCCGGGTTGCTTTACGAAGACGCCTGAACCCGGAACCGAGGCCTTGAATAGAAGAATTGGCCAAAGCGCCATTAAACCACTCGGGCACTGGAATACTGAACGCATGCACGAACTCCACAAAGACGCGCTTTCTTCCATCACTGCCCGGTGGAACAAGGTTGAGGAGACGGTGGAACTCGTCGTGGACGGCACCCCGGTCCCGGAAATCGTCAACAGGAAACGAAACGTGGGCATATCGCCCTTCGCGCATCGCTTTCCCCAATCCTCGGTGGACGAGTGGCTGGCAGGCTACCGGAACCCAGAGCTGCGCGGGGCGACCACGGAGCTGGCACCAGGTGAGCTGGAACTTACGGTGTGCCCCTACGATGCGGACATCTTGTGCGGAACCTTCGCCGTATGGCTGGTGCGAACCGACGATCGCGTTTTCTGGCATGGACCTCACTGGGCAGGGGACGACGCTGCAGCGGAAATCCTGGGCCGCGAGGTCATGACGACACCGGAGGGAAACGACGATCCCCTCAACTGGTTCCCGCCCAAGCTCGAATTCCCCGCTTCCGAATACGACGCAGCCCTCGATTCGGCGAAGCACATCATCGAGGTCCACCCGTGGCCCGCTTCCCCTTCAAGACCACCCTCGCGGTTTGCCCGCATGATGATCCGGCTTCAAGGTGACCGCGACTCAAGCTAAAACCGCCACCGTGGCCAGACCGAACCATGTGCCGGGATGAGCCTATTTGCCGTTCTTCCCGCGGACCCGATTGTGTGATTTCGGGCCGAACCCGTATCGGGTTTGAATGTGCCGTAGGCTCAGGTCACGCAGGTTTTGGTTCAAAAGTACGGAAGGGGTTTAGAAGATGACCGGAGGGTACTACTACGAGCCTGTTGCGCCTGCAGATCTACCCACCAACGAGGCAGGGCGCTACGCGATCCTGCAACGCCTCTGGGACGTATCGGAGGGCAACGCCGGGGTCACCGACCCCAGAGTGCTTGACCACGCCAATAGACGAGCTTGCGAGCTGAACCTGGAATCCGCGAACGTGGGTGTCCCTGGATGGGAAGGGGAACTTGCACGGCCGGCAGAAGATCTCGCGTGGTTTGCTGAGAAGGGTTTCTTCATCTTCGACGTACTCGACGGCAAAGGCGACCCCGGCCACCCTTGGTGGCAATCGATTAGGGACCGCTTCTCTAGTGGACATAAGTGAATTGGCGGCTTTGCAGCTGACCGGCCCCTCCGCCTCACCAACCCCCAACTACAGACTGCGCCAGAGCGGCGAGCAAGTTGGAGTTGCAGGGCGCTGTCCAGGTGAGGGTTCCGCTATCGGGTTTGCATCGCGCGGAAAGTCAGGCATCACTCGCAGTGTCGGTCGGGTCCTTGCACCAGGTCCTTGACGAGCACTTGATCGCGTTCGCTGGCCTGCTGGACAGTTCCGTCGTCCGAGACCCATGAGTATCCACTGACATCAATAATCCCGGTCCTGCGGTACCCCAGACCCAGATACAGGCGTTCAGCATGGGGATTGTCATCGGCCACGCCGACCGCTACCTGAGGCATTCCCTCGCGCCCGATTAGTTGCTCCGCTGCGGCAATCAACGCGGTCCCGACCCCTTGACTGCGATACTCGTCGCGGACCTGCAAATGGTTGATCTCCACGGCCCGGGGGAATGCCTCCCGCGCGTTGGGTCCTATGCATCCACCCCATTGCACGACTCCCGCACCTAGGGGCTCTTCGTCCCTCCAGGCGATCAGGTACGTCGTGT
>NZ_JBKKAP010000102.1:0-18613 GCF_046714615.1 Paeniglutamicibacter sp. | reverse complement strand
GATCTGGACACGCCACAGGCTTTTGCCGTCAGGGTAGAGCTCGGCGAGGCGGGCCCGTTCCGGGTCGGTGATCCCGATGGCGGCCAGGGCGGCGGGGCCGGCGGGGGTGCCGGTGCTACTGGCGCTGGCCGGGAGGCGGCCGGCATCGCTCCCGGCGCGGGCGCCGGAAGCGGTGCGGTGCCGTGTCCGGGTTGGTTGGGAGCGGGCGCACTGGAAGGGGAGGGGGCGGTGTGCTGCTGTGGTGCGGATTCAGCTGGACCATTGGTCACCGCCGGCTCGGGCCGGCGATCAACTTTTGGGCCAGAACCACCCGCCGGTGCGGACCCTCCCGCTGCGATGGCCAACTCAACGTTTACGCCGAGTACCTTGTTGATGCTCTGCCCCAGGATCGCGACATTTTCCTGCCGCGCGGTGAACGCGGTCAGCGCGCCGCTGTGCGCGAAGCTGACCGTCAACGTGCGGCCGTCAAACCCGGTCACCGAGGCGTTCGGAGCCACCATCATCCAGACGAACTTCTTGTTGCTCTTCAGTTCTTCCAGAATGTCGGGCCATGCCCGGCGGAACATCTCAACCGATCCCTTACCGCCGGAGTGCGCGGCCGGAGCCTGGCCCTGTTGAGGTGCCTGGCCTTGCTGCTGCTGCTGGGGGACAGGCTGCTGCGGCGGCTGTTGCTGCCGTTGTTGCGGTGCCTGATTCTGTTGCGGCGCGTCGGTTCGCTGCACCTGTTGGGGCTGGGCGGGTGCAGGCTGTTGCTGTTGCTGTTGCTGTTGCTGTTGCTGTTGCTGCTGCGCTGCGCGCTGCTCGGCGACGGCACGTTCCTGCGCTGCACGTTCCTGTGCGGCACGCTGTTCGGCTGCCGCCTTTTCCTGTGCCTCGCGTTGGGCAGCTGCCTGCTCGGCGGCGGCGCGCTCCTTGGCGGCCTGCTCTTCCTTGACCTTCTTCGCGAAGTCGGCCATGGCCTGGTTCTGCTGGATTGGTGCGGGCTCCGGCGCCGGTGCCGGGGCTGCGGGCTCGCCCTCGGCGGCACGATCGGGCAGGATGCTGAACGGAGGGACGTTTGCCGGGGGTTGCACCGGGGTGCCCTGTGCGGGCGACACCGGCTCGGTGACTGGGTTGATGGGGCCGTCGGGAACGGGTCCCCAGGTGCCGCCCCAATCGGCGGAGTGCCCGGTTGATTCCTCCGCTGAGGGGGTTTCCTCGGCCGGGGCATCCGCTGCGGAAGCCGCAGCGGTGTCAGGTTCGGCCGAGACCGCTTCCGGTGCAAGCTCGGAGGCCGGCCGGGCCATCGGTTCCTGGGCCACCGAAGTGGTCGGGACGGCTTCGGACGCGGACAGCGCCTCGGGTGCGCCGCCTTCCTTCTGGGCCCGGGCGGCACGCAGGGCCTCGCGCACCGCTGCGGCACCTTGGCCAGCGTTTTCGCCCTCGAACCCGGCGGCGCCCGAAGCTCCTGCCGAGCCGCCGGAGTGTGCGAATCCGCCGTCGCCGGAAGGCGCAGGGGGAAGATCGTCGCCGGCGTAGGCCAGGCGGCGCTCGACCCGGTCCATGCGCGCATTGAAACCGCGTTCGGTGGCATCGGAGGCCGGAAGCAGCAGGCGGGCGCAGAGCAGCTCGAGGTGCAGGCGCGGCGAGGTCGCGCCGGTCATCTCGGTCAACCCGGCGTTGGTGACGTCTGCCCAGCGGCTGAGCTCGGCCTGGCCGAGTCCCGCGGCCTGGGCATGCATGCGCTGCAGCTGGTCCTCGGGCAGGCCGCGAATGATCTGGGAAGCATTCTCGGGAACCGCGCGCACGATGATCAGGTCGCGGAAGCGCTCAAGCAGATCCTCGACGAACCTTCGCGGGTCGTGCCCGGTCTGCACCACGCGGTCGACCGCTGCAAACACTGTCGCAGCGTCGCCGGCGCCCAGGGCGTCAACCACGTCGTCAAGCAGAGAGGCATGGGTGTAGCCGAGCAGGGAGACTGCAAGTTCGTAGTCCAGGCCGTTGGGCCCGGCACCTGCGATCAGCTGGTCCAGCACGGACAGCGAGTCGCGGACCGAACCTCCGCCGGCGCGGATGACCAGGGACAGCACGCCGGGGGCCACGGTGACGCCCTCGGCGGTGCACAGGTACTCGAGGTACTTGATCAGCGGCTCGGGCGGCACCAGCCGGAACGGGTAGTGGTGGGTGCGCGAGCGGATCGTGCCGATGACCTTGTCGGGCTCGGTCGTCGCGAAGATGAACTTGATGTGCTCCGGCGGCTCTTCGACGATCTTGAGCAGCGCGTTGAAGCCAGCCGAGGTGACCATGTGGGCCTCATCGATGATGAAGATCTTGTAGCGGTCACGCACCGGGGCGAAGGTCGCGCGTTCGCGCAGGTCGCGGGCGTCATCGACGCCACCGTGGGACGCCGCGTCAATCTCGATCACGTCAAGGGAACCCGGGCCGCCACTGGCCAGCTCGATGCAGCTGGGGCAAGTGCCGCACGGGGTCGGCGTTGGACCCTGGGCACAATTCAGGCAGCGGGCTAGGATGCGGGCGGACGTGGTCTTGCCACAGCCGCGCGGACCCGAGAATAGGTAGGCATGGTTGACCCGGTTTTTTTCCAGGGCCGTCATCAGCGGCGTGGTGACATGTTCCTGCCCGATCACGTCCGCAAAATTATCTGGACGGTAGCGACGGTAAAGAGCTGTACTCACGAGGGCCACCCTATCGGTTTTCCGGTGCCGCGTGCATCCGGAACGGTTGTGAAGACCCACGGGTCGGTGGGCAGCAATGTTGGTTCAAAGGCAGCCAGGGCCGCATCGAGCGAGGTCGTCGGCAGTCCCAACGAGGCCAGGATCATGGTGCGGGCCCCATCGGCGTCGACGCCCGAGACAGCCAATTGGGCCAGCGTGACAGCGCCGTCCCGCTTGGCAAGGCGCTTGCCATCCGAGTTCAGTGCCAGCGGGACGTGGACGTAGCTCGGAACGCCATAGCCGAGCAATTGTGCAAGGTACGCCTGCCGCGGGGCGGAGGAAAGCAGATCGTCGCCACGGACCACCTGGTCGATGCCCTGGACGCCGTCGTCGATGACCACGGCCAGGTTGTACGCCGGGACTCCGTCGTTGCGCAACACCACGAAATCATCGACGACCCCGGTGTACGAACCGTGCAACTCGTCGCTGACGGTGAATGAGTCCACATCGGTGCGGAGCCGCAACGCAGCGGGACGCAGCCCGCGCTGCGCTGCCCGTTCGGCCTCGGTGAGGTCCCGGCAGGTCCCCGGGTAGGTCCCGGGGGCGGCATGCGGGGCGCTGGCGGCCTCGGCGATGTCGCGCCGGGTGCAGAAGCATTCATAGACCAGGTCGCGGGCCCGAAGTTCGTCAAGGGCGGCGGCATACAGTCCGGCTCGCTCGCTTTGCCTCACAACGGCTCCATCCCATGAGAGCCCGACTGCGGCGAGGTCGGCAAGTTGGGTGGCTTCGGATCCGGCACGTGCGCGATCGAGGTCCTCCACGCGCATGAGGAATTTCCGTTCGGTGGACCGGGCAAAGAGCCAAGCCAGGATTGCCGTGCGCAGATTGCCCAGATGCAGGTCCCCCGAGGGGCTGGGGGCGAACCTACCGGCACCCATGGACTACTCCCTTTCGACTCCCGGATTCGAGGTGAATGGGTCAACGATCCCCGGGCAAATAGTAAAGGCCCCTCATGCACCTGCCAGAGCCCATCTACCCTTGCTACCTTCCGGTCCTGGGGGAGTTCAACAGGATGACACCACATGAGGGGCCGACAAGTAGTCTACCCGAGGTAGGGCCTTGGCCCGAAATCCGCACCCTTTGGTCCGCCCGCCAAGCCCGATCACGGCTCCGGCGAGTTGTCGGGAAACCCCGGGACGCCTTCGGACTCGTCCCAGCCCAGCAACCTCTTTGTCTGCGCGTCGATCGTGGTTCCTGGCAGCATCAACTGGACCGGTGGGGGCTCGGGTCCCAGCGGGCGTGGGTAAAGCAGTCCGTCGGGCAGTTCCAGCTGGGTCACCCCGTGCGGAGTGCGCCATTGCAGCGATCCGTTGCCCAGGTAGACCGCCTGCCAGCCCAGCACGTGCTTGTAGATCTGGTGCCTCTTGCACAATAGCTGCGCGTTCTGCACCGACGTCTCCCCGCCGGAGGCCCAGTCGTCGATGTGGTCGAACTCGGACAGTTCCGGTGCCCGCCGGCAGCCGGGAAAGCGGCAATGCTCGTCCCGCACCCGCAGGAAATCACGCAATGCCTTCGATGGCTTGTAGCGCTTGCGGCCCAGATCCAGGATCGAACCTGTCCATGGATCGGTGAGGATGGGCTTCAGGGAGGGAGCCCTGGCGGCAAGCCGCAACGCAACTCCCAAGGGAATCGGGCCGTACCCCTCAAGATTGGCGATTCCGCGTTCCGGGTTGGTCAGCAGTTCCAGCGCGGGAATCGTCAGCCCCACAAAGAGCGAGGGTTTCCTCTTGATTTGCCCCGGCCAGCCGTCGATCAACGAATCCCGAAATACATCGGCCCGCAGCTGGCCCAAGGGCCGCTCCTGTTCGCTGGATAGCAGCAGGTTGGCGTGGGTGGAGACGGTGTTGTAGATCGACAGCACGTCCTCGGCCGGCAAATAGGCCTGCAACACCGCCATCCCGTCTTCTTCGGGCCACCACATAAGCGAGCGCCCCATTTCGGCCCGCGTGCGGCGGTCCGCGGTCGGCTGAGGGTGAAGCCGCTCCCGTGCCCGCTTGATGCGCAAGGCCATCGCGGCGTCGGAGGCCGTGGTCGCCGTGGGCAGCAGGCTCGCTTCGATTTGTTGGGCAGCTGCCCGCGGGATGCCGCGCGTCTGTTTGACGAGTGCGGCCGCTGTGCGCGAGGTGATGGTGCCGGTGTACAAGGCGAAGAGGGATTGCTCGTGCACGTACCGCAGACCCTCGGCCGTGGCCAGGCGGTTGAAGGCCGAACGCTCGGAGGTTCGCATGACCATGGCGGCCTCGGCAACAAACGAGGACCGGTTCAGGTCCTGGTCTACCCGGGAGAGTGGAAAGCCGTGCTCTTCGATCTCGCGCTTGTAGTCAAATAGCGTGGGGTTTTCCTCCGAAAGAGGGGTGGGCATTCCGCGCTGCACCATCTCGCTGGTGTCTGCCAGCAGCGTGGATTCCAGCCCGTCGAGCATGGCCCGGATCCGGCCGAGCTCACGGAGCTGTTCGAGCCCCTGCGCAGGGGTCCCGGGGCACCGAGTGGATGTGAGCTTCGTAACGGCCCTGGTGAGGGGGTTTCGTTCCAGGAAACCTTCCACGCAGGCCGTCCAGGCGCCATCCAATCCGGCGTAATAGCGTGACCCGGGCGGTGGCACACCGCCGCACTCGGGCCCCATATTGCTTTGATGAGCCGCGAACTTTCCCATAATCCAGTACATCCCGGACACGTCATGTCCGGCCGGCGCCTCCGGACGTCTGTGGACCAGGGGCATCCATGGCCCCGAGGTGTGCGGGAAAGTGTGCCACGCCAAGGAGTGGCCAAATGAATCCGGTCTTCATGCATCGATTAGTTGTCGCTGAAAATGTCCGCTATGCTGAAACCTGCTCTTTGGAGCAAGCTGGAGGATTCGCCTAGCGGCCTATGGCGCACGCCTGGAACGCGTGTTGGGTTCACGCCCTCAGGGGTTCAAATCCCCTATCCTCCGCGGATACGGAATCGGTCTTGACTTGAGAAATCATGTCAAGGCCGATTTCGTTTAAGTCGCACCTTACGGCCCGGAAATCGTTAGACTAACGATCAGGGCCTTGGCGAGCCACCGGATTCGCCGATTGAACTTAGTTGAAGAGGTGATTGTGGTGACCAAACCCCGTACCGCAGTGGTCGTGGAAGATGACGCCGACATTCGGGGTTTGCTCGAAGTCGTCCTGCAGCAATCGGGATTTGACGTGCACTCCACTGATTCCGGCGTTTCGGGTGTCGAAATGGTTGGTTTCCACGATCCGGATCTGGTGACCTTGGACATTGGGTTGCCTGACATTGACGGATTTGAGACTGCCCGGCGGATCCGAACGATCTCCGATGCGCACATCCTCATGCTGACGGCGAGGGCCGATGAGATTGACACGGTATTGGGTCTGGAATCCGGTGCCGACGAATATGTCACCAAGCCATTTCGCCCGCGCGAGCTTCGTGCCAGGGTCGATGCGATCATGCGTCGGCGCACCAACCACCATGGGACCCAACAAAATACGGTGCCGCTCGAAAGCCCGTCAGGAGACGAGGTCGAGGCCCCGGGCGACGCTGACCATGTGCGCACGCTCAACGGGCTGGTGATGAACGTTGCCACATATTCGGTCCACGTTGACGGGGAAATCGTGAACGTCACTCCGACCGAGTTCACCCTGCTCGATTTGCTCTTGGGCGCCAGGGGACACATTCGCACCAAATCCGACTTGGTCAGGCGGCTGCGCAATGAGGACTCGGACGCCGGGACGTTCGTCGCCGCGGCGGATGAACGGTCGGTGGAAGTGCATGTGGGAAACCTCCGGCGCAAGCTGGGAGACTCCGTCCAGGAGCCGCGGTGGATCGAAACCGTGCGCGGCGTAGGGTATCGATCAGTGAATAGGCACTAGGCCGACTGTCGGTATGTACCCAGGGCATGCTCGACGAAGCCGGGTTCGGTCAACACCGCCAGGATTGCGTTTCCGGCGCGCTCAATGCGGCCAATGAGCTCGCCTTGCACGGCCTCGTGGTCATCCCGGAAAGCCTCGTGCAGCTGGACTGCCAGCGTGGCCAGGTCGTGGGCGCCTGCCATGGTCGCCGCCGATTTCAGGGAGAGCGCGGCATCCTCGCCGGCGGCGCGGTCATTTGACGCGAGGGCCCTGCGGAGTCGGGCGATGCGCGTGGGCCATAGGAAGCTGAACTGGGCGATGAATTCGTTCACGGACTGCGGGCCGACTTCAGAGCACAGTTTTCCCAGGGTCTGCGCGCACACTGCGGCGTCCGGGGAAATCGGCTGCAACTCCATGTCACCCATCATGACGCGTGAAGCTCACGATCCGACCCCAAAATGACTCAAGGCAACCTCAAGGAATGCCCCAGAAATCTTGAGGATACTGTGCGTCAATATTGTTTTCGATTGGATGGAAAATTGATGTTGACAAGGAATAGTCTTCGGTATCCGAAGGTTGGGTCCACCCGTTTCCGCCGACGAAGGGGAAGGTGGCGAACCTCCGGATACCAGTACAGGGTTCTTCACTCGCTTCATGGGGGCGTGAGTGGACATGACGAACCACGCAAAGTGTGAGTTTCCGGTGCACCTGGAACTCACACTTTGCCGTTAACGCACGGATCAGTGTCGCGAGTCCGGGTGCACGGTCGGGAACCCAAGCGACTGGGTGGGCGATTCCGAGCTCCTGCCGGCATCCTTGCGAGGCAGGATGACGGTCATCGTTGTGCCCTTGCCCGGTTCGCTCTCCGCCGTGATCCGCCCACCGTGGGCCTCGACCAGCTCGTGGCTGATCGCAAGCCCAAGTCCGACACCCGGAAGCCCGGAGCGACGGGCTTCGTCGGAGCGGAAGAACCGGGTGAAAAGGCTCTTCAGGTCCTCGGCGGACATGCCGTGTCCGGTGTCGGCCACCCGCAGCGAGATCTCCTTGCTAGTGCAGCTCATGGCCACGGTGACCGAACCTCCTGCCCCGGAGTACTTGATGGCGTTGGAGACGAGGTTGTCCATCACCTGCCCCAGGCGAAGCGAATCGCCCAGCACGAGTTCGTGGCACAGGTTTCCCTCGATCAGTTCGATGCCTGCCGTTGCGGCGCGAGGGCGGAAGGATTCGAGTTGGCCGTGGACCACGGCGCCCAGGTCCATCGCGGCGATAGTGACTTGGTGCTGGCCGGCCGCCGCGGTGAGCAGGTCGTTGACCATGTGCAGCATCCGCTCGGAATTTCGCGAAAGTACATCCACCGATTGACGCTGGTCATCACTGAGCCCCGGGCCGTCCTCGAGCAATTCCAGGTATCCCAGGATCGAGGTCAGCGGGGTGCGCAGTTCGTGGCTGACGTTGGCCAGGAATCGGCCCTGGGTCTTTGAAGCCTCGATGACCGGGGTGATGTTCTTGAACATGGTCACAGCCCCGTCGTACTCGCCGCGTTCGTTAAAGAAGGACCGGGCCGAGGTCGACAGGTACATCGGGTCCTCGAGAGGGCCCAGCGCAAAGATCTCGTCGGTGAATTCCTCCTGGCGGATGGAGCGGATGACCGGCCGGTCCTCGGGTTCCAAAAGTTCCGGAACCGGCTCGTAGGCGCCTGAAACGGCACGGATCAGAAGCTGGGACTCATCGGGGTCGGGATTCCCCGGAGGGGTGGCGTGCCGATGCTGAAAGCGTTGGACGTCATTCATGAACAGGTCGTGGCCGTCGCGGTCCACCACCACGACGCCAACGTTCGCCGCGTTGAGCACGGCATTGAGTAGGCGGGTTTGGCGCCGGCTCGTGGCCAGGGTGAAGCGCAGTTGCCGCTCCGCCAGCGCGGAGTTGTGCTCGACAATGACGACGGTGGTGGCCAGGGCGAGAATGGTCAGCGGGATCAACAGCGGATTGGCCACGACCTCCGTTGTGAAGGGAATGTCGTGATGCCACAATTGCAGCCAGGTCGCTGCCAGCGGGACCACGAACGAGAGCACGAGCGTTAGGCGCGGGACAAATCCCGACCAGGCAAACCAGAAGATCGGGAAGGCAATCAGCAGGCTCACCCCCCGGAGCCAGGGGTAGCCGCCAGTTGCCATCAGGGTGGCCGAGATGAGTCCAAGGGCCGGAATGGCCAGATACGTCTGCTCGGGTCCGATGGACTTCCACGGGATGGTCCACGCCAAGACGCTGTTGAGCAGTGTCAGCAGCACACCCGCAACAAATAGCCGGTCTCCGAAGATTTCCGCTGGGGATGTGAGGAGCGCCAACAGGCAGGAAGTGACCGCTGCAATGAGCATGGGCACTTGCGACCACCCGACCTTGCGGCGCAAGGGCAGCTGGGAAAATGGCACGCCCTTGGTGATGATCCGGGGGATTAACGACGACAACCAACTGCCCGCATGGCGCTGGTCATCGGTTCGTGCGGCGCTCATGGACACCAGCTTAGTGACTGATCGCCTGATCAGCATCGATCTGACAACGGGGCGGGGTGAAAGATGTCCAACGGACCATCTTCACCCCGCCCCGTTGGCGGCCGCGTTACTTCACCAAGTTCGGGTAGTGCGCCTTGGCGGTTTGCGGGTGGGCGCGGAGCCAGCCCTTGAGGACGTTGGCGCCATAGGAAGCCAGCATGGGGTTATGCGGATCATCGGAGACGCCGCGGGCATCTGCAGCGAGCTTGGCCGGCAGCGGCACGGGGCTGATGACCGAGTCCAGGCGCGGCGAGTAGAAGAAGGGAACCGAGTAGCGGTCCACGCCGGCCTGGGGAGCGATGACGCGGTGGATGGTTGCCATCAGGTAGCCATTGGTCGCGACCTCGAGCATTTCGCCGATGTTGACCACCAAGGCGCCCTCGATCGGCTCCACGGAGATCCATTCGTCCTGGCCATAGGGCTGGACTTCCAGGCCGCCGACAGCATCCTGCAGAAGCAGGGTGATGAAACCGTAGTCGGCGTGCGCGCCGACGCCTTGGGTGCCCGCTTCGGGGACGATGTCGCCGCTGACGTAGTGCACCAGCTTGCCCATCCATGCAGGGCTTTGGGCGAAAGGCTCGTCGAAGTATTCTTCCGGCATGCCCAGTCCCACGGCCAAGGCCGAGAGCAGCTCGGCGCCCACCTTGTTCATCAGCTGTGCCCAGTCCATGGCTGCCGCTTCCAGCGGCGGGAACTCCGCCGGCCACTGGTTCGGCCCCTGCAGGTTCAGGTAGGGCGCATCGGCCGGAACGTCGGAAAGGACCTCGCGTTCGGGTCCATAGTCGATTTGTTCGCGCGAGTCTGCGCGACCGCGGGTGATTTCGGCACCGAGCCGGGTGTAGCCGCGGAACTGTGCCGAGGTGCGGTTGTCCAGTTCCAGCTTCTGCTCGACGGGCAAGGCGAAGAACTCGGCCAGGGTCGTGAGTAGGTTCTGCGCCGTGCCCGGGCCGGCGCCAAAGCCGGTGATCTGGAAGAAGCCCACGCGGTGGGCTGCGTCGCGCAATGAAGTAATGAAGTCTTCATCAAAAGTGCCATCGGCACGACGTGCGGTAGACATGTCTAGGACCGGAACGGTGGTGAGAACTGTACTCATGGTTCAAGAATGCACCCCGGTGACCGGTTTGTGACAGCGAAAGTTACGTCACGTTCCGTACTGTGAATCCATGCGTCGTACCCCTTGACGCGGGCCGCGAGGTCACGTAGTCGAAGCGCGACTCGCACAAAAATCGGTCAATCGCCCCAATCGGTGCTCGAAGTTTCCTAAGCTGGTCAAGTGATCTTCAAATCTGTCGGCGATTCGCGCCCATATCCGGAACACGGCTACGTGACCCCGAAGGACTGGGCCTCCGTCGCGCCCATGCAGGTGCGACTGGATGAGCTGGTGACCACCAAGAGCACCCTGGACCTTGCCGCGCTGCTCGCCGAGGACTCCACGTTCTTCGGTGACTTGTTCCCGCATGTCGTGCAATGGAAGGGTACCCGCTACCTGGAAGACGGGTTGCACCGTGCTGTCCGCACGGCCCTGCACCAGCGTTCGATCCTGCACGCCCGCGTGCTGGTGCTGGAAGACTAGGAGACAGATTGGCACGCAACAGGGATCCCAAGGATTGGCACGGCCACCACATCATCTCCGAAGACGAGTTGGCGAGCCCCGAGTTCACCACGGAAGACCGGATCAAGCGCCGACGAAAAATCCGCCACGGCATCATCCTGACGTTTGTGGTCCTGATGCTGGCCGCAGCCCTGGTGCTGGCCTACCTGGTCAATACCCGCACCCTCATCATCGATGCGCTCGAACCCAAACCGGGTGTCGAGGCTCCCGTTGCGGCGAATGAAGCATGCCCCACCAAGCAATTCAGCTATGTCGACCCGCGCAAGATGACGGTGAACGTCCTGAATGCCACCCAGATCCACGGTCTGGCGGGGGCCACCGCGACCAAACTGAAGAAGCACGGATTCAAGGTGGGGGACGTGGGCAACGCGAACCTGTCCAACGTCCAGGTGGTCGGGGCGGTGACTTCCGGGCCCGATGGTTACGCCCAGGCCATGACCGTGCAGCGGCACATCAAGGACCTGACCTATGTCTACGACGCAAAGCGTCCCGGGAAGACCGTGGACTTGGTCATCGGAACGAAGTTCAAGGACCTGGTCAAGGAGAAATCCGTCAACAAGAAGCCCGGCAAGCTCGGGTGCACCCCGCCGAAGCCGAAGGCCGCCGCAAAACCGTCGACGGTCCCGGACAAGCCGGAACCGTCGACGAACAACAAGGACAACTAGGGCTTAGTTGCAGCCTTCGGGGCCGCACGCTGCACCATCGGGTGACGGGGTTCCGAGCATCTGCAGGTTCTCGCCGCCGATTTCCTTCCAGACCTGGCTCAGCGCCTGCTCAAAGACCTCGGCGGGCTGGGCACCGGAAATCCCGTATTTGTTGTCAAAGACGAAGAACGGCACGCCGCTGACGCCCATCTCGCGGGCGCGGACTCCGTCGGCCCGCACCGAGTCGGCATACTTGTCGCCGGCGAGCACCTCGGCGGTTTCCGCCGGGTCAAGGCCTACGGTATCGGCGATGCCCTGCAGCGCTTCGTTGCTTCCGGTGTCCACGCCCTGCTCGAAGTGGGCCGACAGCAGCGCCTCCTTCATTTCATTGCCGAGGTCGCGTTCCTTGGCCAGGGCCAGCAACCGCAGTGCGGTAAACGAGTTGGCGACGTGAAGCGCATCGAAGTCGTACTTCAGCCCTTCGCCGGCGGCCTGGGTGGTGACATGCTCGAGCATTCCGGCCACCTGCTCGGTGGGCATTCCCTTTACCTGGGAAAGGTAGTCGATTTCGCTGCCCTCGTAGTGGTCGGGCAACGACGGGTCCAGCTGGAACGCATGCCACTTCACGTCGACCTTCTCGCCGAAAGGAAGGGCCGCCACGGCCGTTTCGAAGCGGCGCTTGCCAATGAAGCACCACGGGCAGGCAATGTCGGAAAAAATATCAACGCTCAAGCGGGTTTCAGTCATGTCTGGGGCAACAGCGTGCCCATGGTGCGTATTCCCCGCAACTCCGGGTGGTAGCCGAAATCACCTGGCCGTCGCGTCGGGAATGCTTCTTACATGGTTGGGCGATTGAGGCTTTCCTCCGATCCGTGTAGACACGCGTACGCTGGTCTGGACCTGATCGACAACAGGAGGCAGGACATGGCGAATTCAACGTCGGGCGAGTCCGTCATTCGACGCGTAGCCAAGATCCTTGGCGCCTTTGACGGGTCGCACACGGCATTGAGCGTTGCAGCCATGGCCCGCCGGGCGGACCTGCCCCAGACCACGACCTACCGGATGGTCGACGAGCTGATGCTTGAGGGCTTGCTGCAGCGGGATCCCGACGGGTTGATCCAGATCGGCAACCGTTTGTGGGCGCAGGTCTCGCGCAGCTCGCCCATGCTTGGATTGCGGGAAGCCGCCATGCCCTTCATGGAAGACGTGCAGGCCGTGGTTGGCCACCACACCGCGCTTGGCGTGCTCGAAGGCGACGAGGTGCTCTACATCGAACGCCTGGGCTCGAGGACCTCGACCATCAACATTGCCGAGGTTGCCAGGCGACTGCCATTGCACGGGGCGTCCTCTGGGATGGTCCTGTTGGCGCATGCCCCGGCGGAATTCCAGGAGCGCGTGCTCAGCCGCCGTCTGACCAAGTTCACCAGCCAGACCGTTGTCGACCCCGCAGTGCTGCGCCGCCAGCTGGCAGACATCAGGCAACAGGGATACGCGGTGCGTTCCGGGATCATCATTGCCCCCTCCAGCGGCATCGCCGTTCCGATCTTTGGTGCCGATGACAAGGTGGTTGCCACGCTCAGCGTCATCGTGCCCATCAACGAGGAGAACGCCGCTGCGCGGGTTCCGGTCCTGCGTGCGGCGGCACGCGGCATCTCGCGCGCCTTGGGTTGGCCGGGCCGGGAACCCGAGCATGTGCGGCAGAGCGTTCCCCGCGGCTAATTGCCATTCAATGGGAGTGCCCATTCTCCCCGTCGGTGATCGCTGTCACAGTCTTATTAGACGCAGATCACCGGACGGCCATCATCGCCGTCGTCCCACGGATTCAAAGTGACTGCGCACCAGGCAGAGCACTATGAAAGGCCCCCCTCATGCATTTCCTCAATGGCACCGCTGCCCCCAGCTACGACGTCGTTGTCGTCGGTTCGGGGGCCGGCGCACTGACAGCAGCGGCAACCGCAGCCCGACGCGGCAAGACCGTCCTGGTCCTGGAAAAGTCCGCGCTCCTCGGGGGCACTTCGGCCGTGTCCGGCGGCATGCTCTGGATCACCGAAAATCACCATGCGAAGGCGGCCGGGCTGCACGATTCGAAGGAAGCGGCCGCCGACTACGTGTGTGCGGTGGCCCGGGGACGCGGGCGCGAGGAATTGCTTGATGCGGCCCTGGGCCATGGCGACGAGATGCTCCGCTTCGCCGAGGACGAGCTGGGTGTGCGGTTCATCTTCCTGGATAATTTCCCCGACTACCGACAGGACCTGCCCGGCGCGGTCACCGGCGGCCGCACCGTCGAGCCCGAGCTCTTCAACCAGGCCGAGTCGCTCGGCGACCTCGCGGCATACGTGCGCACCGACGGTCGCCTGCCCTACACCATGGCCGAATACGAGGCCTGGGGTGCCTTCACCAACTTCCCGTGGGACGAACTGGCCGCCCGCCAGGCCTCGGGAGTCACCGCGAAAGGGCATGCCCTTGTCGCCATGTTGATCGCGGCCTGCCAGCGAAACGGGGTTGTGTTCGCCGTCGAAGCCCGCGGCCAGAGGCTGCTCACCCACGACGGACGCGTTACCGGCGTGGAACTCGAATCCGGCGAACAGCTCACCGCCAACGACGCGGTGGTGCTGGCCACCGGCGGCTTCGAATGGGACAAGGAACTTGCCGATTCGATGCTGGCCTCGCGTCTTTACACCATGTGCTCCCCGCCCTCGAACACCGGAGACGGGCTTAAAATGGCCCAGCGGGTGGGCAGCATGACGCGCGGCACCCGCGAGGCCTGGTGGGCGCCGATGTCCATCACCGGGACCATGCGTGACGGGGAACCGGTCGGTTCACTGCTGCGCTTCGAGCGACAAGGCCCGGGATCCATCATGGTCAACCGCCACGGCCAGCGCTTTGCCAACGAAGCCCAAAACTACAACGACCTTGCCCGCTGCCTGCAGTCCTGGGACTCGCCGCGCAACCAGACGTTGAACACCCCGGCCCACGTGGTCTTCGACCAGTCGTACCTGGAACGCTACGGAATCCTTGACCACCGGGCCGGGGCCCCCACCCCGGGCTACCTCAAGGAGGGAGCAACGCTCGCCGAACTGGCAGCCAAGATCGAGGTACCCATCGAAGCGCTAGAGGAAACGGTGCGCTACTTCAACGAGCACGCGATCCAGGGCAACGACCCGGCATTCGGTCGCGGCGAATCGGCCTACGATCGATACTGGGGCGACGGCGAGTGCCCGTGGCCGAACCCTTCGCTCGGGCCTCTGCAATTCGGCCCGTTCTACGCGATGGAGGTCGTCAACGGGGCCTTCGGCACCAACGGCGGCATCGCCACCGACGGCCGGGCACGCGTGCTCGACGTTGACGGCGCGCCCATCGAGGGGCTTTTTGCAGCCGGCAACGTCACCGAAAACGCCTACGCAGCCGGGTACCCGGGAGCCGGGGCCACGCTGGGTCCGATCATGACCATGGGCTACCTGGCCGGACAGACTCTCGGTCGCGAAATTGCCTCCGGGCATGACGCGGCACGCGTATTGATGGGGGCATAGGGCCATGATCAGGCACACCGTCCTCTTCAAGTTCAAGACCGATTTCCCGGAAACGGATCGCCAAGCCTGGATCCAGGGACTCGACGCCATGCGCGGCAACATCCCGGGCATGGAATCGTTGACGCACGGTGCCGACGTCATGGGGGCGGAACGCTCCTTCGACTACGCCATCGTCGCGGATTTCCACACCGTTGAGGACATCGGCGTCTACAACACCCACCCGTTGCACGAACCGCTGAAGCAGTACTCCTTCCCAAACAGCGAACAGATTCTCGCCGTCGACTTCCACCTGGAATCCTCGTCGACCGACACAGTTTCAAAGGGGTAACACCATGTCTGCACATCACCTAACAAAGACCCGGAATGCGTCCGCGAGCGAGCATGGATCCGGAACCGAGCCACGCAAGACCCCGGCCAAGGCCGCACTCGCCTCATTCCTGGGCAGCACCATGGAGTACTACGATTTCTTCATCTATGGAACCGCGGCGGCCTTGGTCTTCCCACATCTGTTCTTCCCCACCCAGAACCCGGCCATCGGACTGGTGGCCGCCTTTGCGACCTTCGGCGTCGCCTACGTCGCCCGCCCGCTCGGCGGCATCGTCATGGGGCACTTCGGCGACAAGCTGGGACGGAAGAACGTCCTGCTGGTCACCTTGATGATCATGGGCATATCCTCGCTGGGAATCGGCTTCCTTCCGACCTACCAGAGCGTTGGGATCTGGGCGCCGGTCCTGCTGACGCTCGGCCGGCTGCTGCAGGGATTCTCGGCGGGAGCCGAATCCGCCGGTGCCTCGACGCTGACCCTTGAGCATTCGCCCGAGGGCCGTCGCGGGTTCTTCACCAGCTTCGTGATGACCGGATATGCCGCGGGCATGGTGCTGGCAACATTGGTCTTCGTCCCGGTCACGGCGCTTCCCGAGGAAGCCCTGATGTCCTGGGGCTGGCGGGTCCCGTTCTGGGCCTCCGCGGTTGTCCTGGTCATCGCCTACTGGGTGCGGACCCATCTCGACGAGACCCCGGTATTTGCCGAGGTCCAGGACGAGGGCGAAATCAAGAAGGTGCCCCTGAAGCAGGCCCTCAAGTACCAGTCCGCCGATATCGGGCGCATCCTGGGGCTTTCGATCTTCATGGTGATGCAGACGATATTCACTGTCTTTGGGCTGTCCTACGCCACCAAGACCGCAGGGTTCGAACGGCCCGAGATCCTCACCGTCAACGCCGTCGTCATCGGGCTGTCCATGTTTGCGATGCCCGCGCTGGCTAAACTCTCGGACAAGGTCGGTCGCAAGCCGCTACTCATGGCCTCGATCCTCGGCGTCACGGTGTCGCTGTACTTCTACTTCCTGATGCTCTCCACCGGAAACATCTGGCTGGTCTTCCTGGCCTCCCTCATCAACGTCACGCTCTGCTACTCGGCGTTCAACGGCATCTGGCCGGCATTCTTTGCCGAACAGTTCGCTGCCCCGGTGCGCTACAGCGGCATGGCCATGGGCAACCAGCTGGGCCTGGTGGTGGCCGGATTCGGGCCGATGATCGGCGGCCTGCTCATGGGGGAGGGAATCCACGGCTGGGTCCCGGTGGCCCTCTTCGCGACGGCGTGCGCAGCGGTGGCCGCCGTTTGCCTCATCTTCACGCGGGAAACTGCGCACACCCCCATCGAGAAGCTGGGGGAACCGTACCTGCGCGGCATCGAGCGCGAGCGCTCCGCCCGCTGATAGGCAGCCTTTTCCAGGGGGTGGGGCAGGCACGATCTGCACCACCCCGGACCGGCCTGCACCAGAGACCACAATTGATTTGATTCGGGCCGCCCGCCCACCCCGTTGACTGCAACGGCGAACGCGGTGCGTCCCATGCGAGAAAAGAGTTACACCATGACCAAACCCATCGAGTGCGACGTTCTGGTCGTCGGTTCCGGAGTGGCAGGCATGGCCGCCGCGCTGAAGGCCGCGAGCCAGGGACTGAGCGTCATCGTCGTCGAGAAGGAACGCTACTTCGGCGGCACCACCGCCATCTCCGCCGGCTGGGCCTGGCTCCCGGGAAACAAGCAGGGCCTCGAGCAGGGCGACACCCGCGAGGAGGCCGAAACCTACCTGCGCAACCTCGCCCCGGACACCTACAACGAACGCGGCGTCGCCAACTTCCTGGACAACACCCTGGAGGCGGTCTCCTTCTTCGAGAACGAGACAGCGGTGAACTTCAGCTACCCCGAAAAGTCGCCCGACTACCAGATGGATTTGCCCGGTGCCAAGCTCTCGGGCCGCGCGATCCTGCCGGTGGATACCGATGCCCGGATCCTGGGTGACAAGCGCCTGGACATGCAGCCATACATGAGCTCCTACACGGTGTTCGGGTACATGCCGCAGGTCGGCCCGGACCTGCAGAAGTTCTTCACGGTCAACCAGTCCTTCGGCTCCTTTGCCTACGTGGCCCGCAAATTGCTGCGCACCTGGTTCGACGCGGCGCGCTACAAGCGCCCGGTGCTGCGCTCCAACGGCAACGCGCTGATGACGCTCATGGTCAAGAGCGCCGACGATCTGGGCGTCCGCCTGTTCAAGTCCACCCCCGTCGTGGCCCTGACCCGCGACGACGCCGGAACCATCACCGGGGCGACCCTCGGCGGGGAACACACAGGTACCGTCAATGCGCGGCTCGGCGTGATCCTGGCCGCCGGCGGCTTCTCCGGGAACAAGGAGCTGCGCCAGCAGTACTTCCCGCACGACGCCGCGGGCGACGACCACTTCACCCCGACCGTGGGGCACGGCGGCGACGCCGCGACCCTGGCGCTGGCCGCCGGTGGGCGCATCGACGATTCGGTTTTCAGCGTCGGATCGTGGGCACCGGTGACGGTCTTCAAGTACCGCAACGGAAAGCAGCGACTGTTCCCGCACCTGCGCGCCATCGGCCTGCCCGGACTGATTGCGGTTGACCGCCACGGCAAGCGCTTCGGCAACGAAGCGCTGAGCTACCACGACTTCGGCGGCACGATGATCGAGCACAATAAGGACGCCGAGAAGACCTTCGGCTACGTGATCGCCGATGCCAAGACCATGCACAAGTACGGGATCGGCTACGCCAAGCCGTGGCCGATGCCGCGCGGCTACTTCTACAAGACCGGGTACCTGGCCAAGGGCAACACCCTGGAGGAATTGGCGCAGAAGCTGGGCATCGACGCTGCCGGGTTGGCGCAGACCGTCGCCGAATTCAACCCGAACGCCGAGGCCGGGATCGACCCGGAATTCGGGCGCGGGTCAACCGAATACAACCACTTCCGCGGCGACATGAACCACAAGCCGAACCCGAACCTGGCCACCGTCGGGGACGGTCCGTACTATGCGGCCAAGATCCAGATGGGCGATCTGGGGACCTTTGCCGGCATCTCGGTCAACGAGGACAACGAGGTGGTGACCTCCGAGGGCACCGTGATCCCGGGCCTGCTCGCGGTGGGCGCGGCGGCGGTGTCGGTCTTTGGCGGCGGCTACCCCGGCTACGGATCCCATATCGGCCCGGCCCTGGTCTTCGGCTACCGCGCGGGCCGCGACATCGCCAAGCTGGCCGAGGCCCGCGGGGTGCAGCGGGCCGGAGAACCTGCCGCCCGTATCTAGTGTCCTGCGCCTGAAGTTCGCTTCAGAAGTCGGCCCAGTGACTCGAGGATCTGTTCGGCGGACTTCGTCCAGATGAACGGCCGCGGGTTTTCGTTCCAGGCCTTGACCCAGGCCCGGATGTCG
>NZ_JBKKAP010000101.1:0-26374 GCF_046714615.1 Paeniglutamicibacter sp. | reverse complement strand
CAACGTAGATTGTGGTTGCACCGGCCGGCACAATGGCGACGTGACTGAAGGCTGGACTGTGGACAAGCCCCTCGGGGCGGATGCGTTCAATAGTCATGCCTCACGATGGCATGAACCGCTGACATCGGCAATCATCATCGCCAGTCGTGATGAGCCCACAAGCCCGCAAGCCGGTCGCTGGCCGGTTGCCGGATCAGTGGTGGGGCGTAGCACGGATTCCGATACGTGATCATTCCGCAAGGGGAACCTCCAACGGGACGGCTCGGCATTGCTTCACCGGCGTGGCATGTAATGAAGGATGAATTAATGCATGCCCCGTTAGAGTTGCACCATGCTGACTGAAACAAAACGACTGTCCTTGGACCGACCCACCGCCGAGGACGTCGCAGGTCTACATGAGATATTTAGTGATCCGCGCGTTTGGACCCACATCCCGACCCAGCGACATTCCTCGTTGGAGAAGACCCGCGTGATGCTGGAATCCTGGAATCCTGGAATGGGGCATGGGACCGGGACTCACTCGGGCCGTGGGTGGTGAGGGCCGCAGGGGCAACCAAGATCCTTGGGTACGGCGGCTGCTCGGTCAAGCGAAATGCTTTTTGGAACCTGGGGTACCGGTTTGCGGTTGAGGCCCAAGGCCGCGGCTATGCAACCGAGGTTTCTTTCGCAGCCATGAATCATGCGCAGCGAAGCCGCCCTGAAATCCCGGTCGTCGCCTACCTACTCGAACACAACACGGCGTCGGCCCGCGTCGCCGAGAAGATCGGGCTCACGCTGGCCCACCGGGGAATCGATACCGGCAACCCGGATCCTGACGCAATTCGCCTTGTATATGCTGACCGGAAGCTGAGCTGCGACGAACTGTCCCTAATCATCCAATAACGGAGTTCGGGGATGCTTCCCCGCAAGGCACCTTCGTCATCGGCCGCACTGCCGTGCTGCGGCCGGATGGCGAACGTCCTGCGGGAGGGTCCCTTGAGGTGTCTGCTTAGGGGCAGACTGTCCTGCGTGGCCAGCGCCCCTCCAGCTCACAAGGAGATTGGTGTCTCCGAGGCGTAGGCCTGATGCAGGAGACTTACCAGCTCGTCAGTGTCGGCGAGAGACTGCTCGGCGATGCGCGCAACTGGGATCCCCGGACTCCACGAGTTCATCACCGCCCCCGCGATGTCCCCGTTCAAGTCTGTTGTGTGGATCGGACGCGTGACCTGGTTAATGCCACTGGCTGCGAGTTGACGGTTCAGGATCTGCATCGTGATTCCGGGAAGCACGTGAGCTTCGGGCCAGATTACAGATTGGCCGTCCCAGAATGCGACGTTCCATATTGTTGCCTCGCTCAGGTGACCGGACGCATTCGTGAACACGGCATCGTCGAATCCGTGCGCGTTGGCGCGGCGAAGAAGCTGCGTTTTCGCAACCTCGCCCACGTGTTTGACGTGCGGAAGATGCCGCTCGTGTGGATAGACAGCGAGCGATAGTGGTGCGGGTGGCGGCGCGGCAGGGGCGGTGACTTTGACGAGGACGTCAAGATCAACCGTTCCATGAGTTCGCATGAACTCCCCTGGCTGTGAACTGATGTAGCAAGTCAGCGAGATGTCGGGCGGGGCGACCTTGGCGGCCGAGGCAAGAAGCTCGAGGATCTGCTCGTCGGGCAAGTGATGTCCGAAGAGCTCATTGCTCGCGTTACGCAGCCGGTCTAGGTGGAGGTCAAGTCCTCTCACTGCATGATCACGCACCTGCATCGCGGTGAAGTGTGCGTACCCCGCGAACGCCAGCGGGGCCAGGTCGTCGGTCGTAGCCGGTTTACCATTGAAGTACGTTTCTGAATTCGCCATGTTTGCAATGTAGGAGATGACATTAGTGTCAAGGTCAAGTGCAGGTAGTTTGCTCCGGGTCGGCGACCTGTCGGCGCACACCGGAGTTAACCCCCGTCTGCTGCGCCACTATGAGAACGAAGGAATCCTTCCGGCTCAACGGTCCTCGACCGGGCAAAGATTGTTCGACAGCAGTGCAATCGAGCGGGTGATATACATACGTGAGCTGCTAGATGCGGGCCTGCCAATCCGCGTGATTCGTGAATTGATCAGTTGCATCCATGAGCCTGGCCGCCTCGAACCTTGCGCCGTCCCTGTCCTTATTGAGCACGTTAACGACTATGACGCACGGATCGCCGCGCTGGCCACCACGCGGGGTTCGCTCCAGGGACTCATCGATGCCTCGGCGCCCTAAATAAGCGAGACCCAGCCTTTTGGCAGAAGCTGGATCTGGCCCCAGAAACTGCTCGGCTCCGTCCTGCAAGCCGAACGTTCAGCGGAACTGTTCACTTGGCATGCGTCATGCGCAAGGAGGAAATGCGCGACGAATGCTTCTGTTGTGCCCCGGAACGTACGGCTCTTTGGTGACGACGTCGCGGTCGGCGCGCAATGGGCGTTCCTGATCGATAGTCTGGTTGCATGCCCATCAGGACACACGGAACCACGCGCTCCCCTGTATTCGCAGCTTGTGTCGTCCTTTTGGGCTTGCTCGCGCTTTGGATGGCGCAGCCATTCCTGCCAGGTTGGGCCTGTGCGGCCAGCCTTCCGGCGGCGTGCGCTCCGCAGCTACTGCCTGTTCGTGCATCGCTGATTAGCGCAGGCATACTCTCAGTGCTGCTCGCGACCCTCGTCGTCGGGCTGTTGCTTCGGCCCAGAGCAAACCCGTGGCTGGGCGGTCTGTCCCGATGCGCCGTCGTCGCCGTGCCGGTAATCCTGCTCCTGACAGTCGTCGCGCACTTCCTGATACCACAGCCCTGATTCGCGCTTGCATGGTTCGGATTGCCGGGGCGGACCTTAAAGCACTGTGCCCGAAAGCCGAACCTTGACCGGACATTTCGTGGGGCGGCCATCAGCACCGGCAACGGACTCGAAGGATCTTCTTCTAGGACGGTCCTCCGGGATGGGTAGACTCTCCTTCAACTGATCCAGGACGGCTTGGTGCAGGCTGCAATGATCGAAGTGACCAGGCAAAGGGAAACGCGAATGAGAAGGGCCCTTGCATTTAGCCGGGAATCGGTGAAACTCCATGGCTGATCCGCTCAACGACATCGAACTTGAGATCATCGAAAACGGTGAAGACGACTGGGTCCTTTTCCTCCACATCATGGGGATCATCAACGAAGCCAAGGGCAGCGTCCTGACCGAGGACGAGGCCGTTGCAGAGGCCACAGGAACTGTCTTGGCCCTGTGCGCCAAGGGGTATGCCCAGCTCGGGAGATACACCGGACCTACAAGCTTTGTGCCGTGGCCCGAGACCGGCGATGCGCTCCGGACTCGGCTGGAGCACGAGCTGAAGAATCCGCCTCCCGGGGAAGGCCACGAGGGCAATCTGATGTACATCATGCTCGATATCCTGCCTGACGGGCAGAAAGCCAGAGACGAACAGTCGCAGTAACCGAACGCTAACCGGACATTCTTTGTGCCTTTGCTTTTCAGCACCGCCAGGCAACAGCCTGTGTTTGCCCGTGATTGCCTCCCTTTTTCTACCCCGGCATGTTCAATGGGGATATGGAAATTCGCCCCCGCACAGACGATGACCTCGCCGCCCTTTCCTCACGCTGGAAGGCTCACGGGGGCGTGCATGAATCGCACCACTCCGGCCAGCTCGCCGGTGACACGACGTACCTGGTCGCCTGGAGGGACGACGAGCCCCTGGGTTCGGGAGTCGTTCAGTGGGGTGGATGCATAGGACCCAGCGCGCGGGAGGCATTCCCCCGGGCCGTGGAGATCAACCATTTGCAGGTCCGCGACGAGTATCGCAGTCAAGGGGTCGGGACCGCGTTGATTGCCGCAGCGGAGCAACTAATCGGGCGAAAGGGAATGCCCCAGGCAGCGGTGGGCGTGGCCCATGACAATCCCCATGCTGAACGCCTGTATCTGGGTCTGGGGTACCGCAGGACCGGGATTACTGATGTCAGTGAATACTCATGGGTCTCGGACGACGGAACTGTCCAGCAGGCCAACGAACGCGATCAAGTGCTCGTCAAGGACCTGTTGCAAGGACCTGACCGACACTGCGAGTGATGCCTGACTTTCCGTGAGGCAAACCCGATAGCGGAACCTTTACCGGGCAATCGCGGAAATTGCTGCGTGGGGCCGGCTTCCAGAATCTTGGCGCGTTTCGACGTCAATCACGTCGAACCCCGCACTGTGGAGCAGTGAGGTCATCTGTTCTACAGACCAGTAATAAGCAGTGGTGATCGCATGATCAAAGGGTTCTGCGGAATCACCCTCAAAGAAACCGATGAGTAGATGTCCTTGTGGTGCAAGGACGCGGGAAAGCTCGGAAAGGATCGTGGGTAGTTCCGTTGGCGGCACATGAATCAGGGAGTACCAGGCGAGCACCCCTTTCAAGCCTCCATCAGCTGCGTCGATATGGCGGAGTGAGGAAACTTGGAATGTAACGTCAGGAAAGCGGCGACACGCCCCGTCTACGAACTCGGCAACTAGATCAATGCCTGAGACGTCGACGCCCCGCCTGTGCAGGAAATCTGTCCAATGCCCCGGCCCACATCCCGCGTCGAGCACGCGACCGCCAATCAGCTCTGCCCAACGTCCAATGCGATGTTGGTCAAGCGCATGCATCTGGTCGATCGCGCCGAGTGCGGATGTGTACTCAGCGGTTCTCTCCGAATAGGCCTGTTGAACGAGAATGTCAGTCATGCCACGACTGTAGTAACGAGCAAACATTATTCAACCCCGACATGCCGATTTTCAGCAGCCCGGTAGGGGAACGTCCACTGGGACACACGAAACTGGCCGGACGCCCCCTGCACTCTTCGTGGTTAGAAGTCCCTGTCGAGCGTTCCGGTTTCGATCACCGGTGCGACGGAGGATGGGACGCCGGTTGCGCTGGTGACGGACGACGTCGGCGTCCACACCATCGCGGCAGCCGTGCCGGCGATGTTGAGGCTGCCGGTCCCGCTGTTGGCACTTCCCAGCGTCAGGGTGACCACGGTCTTCGGGATGCCGGCGGTGGTCACCGTGGTGGCCGTCATGGTGGCGTTGAAAGTGAAGGTCTTCTTGGTCTTGGCGAAGTTGCCCTTCGTGTTGATCGTGCCCAGGTTCACCGTGCTGCCCGGCCTCTGGATGTCCACGATGTCTCCGCTGTTGCCCGTGCCCAGGCCCTGGACGTTGCCGTCGCGAAGCCGAAGGGTCACCGGCAGGGAAGCGCCGGACCATCCCGGGGTGACGGACGCGAGATTGACCTGCTGGCTGTAAGTGAAGCTCAGTGTGTCGCCGGCGTCGAACTTGCCCGGGACTCCGGTGCCGTTCGCGGCCTGGACGTCGGCGCCGCGCAGGGGGCTGTTGTCCACGCGCCGGCCCGTCACGAGGACGGAGGTCGTTTCCTTGCCCGCGCCGTCGGTGAGGACGGCTCGGAAGTCGTATAGCCCGTCGGACACGGTCCGCGTGTCCCAGTCGCATGAGTACGGCGCTGCTGCAAGGGTGCACCGGGTGGTCCAGGTGTTTGTCCCCGCAGGCGAGGACTGGATCCGGACATTGCCCACGCCCGCCGTGGAGTTCGCGGCCGCCGCGAGGGTGGCGCTGCCTGACAGGTAGGCCCCCGGATCCTCCATGGACACCGAGGATACGGTGTTGTCCACCACCCTGTTGGCGACCGGGACCGAGGTGGTGCTGTTGCCCGCCGCATCCGTGGCGATGGCCCGGAAACTGTAGGAGGCATTTTCCATGACAGTGGTGTTGAACCGGCAGGAATAGGGTGCCTCGGTGATGCTGCAGAGCTGCGCCCAGGTGCTGGTTCCCGTGCGGGCGTACTGGATCTGCACCTTCTCGATGCCAGAGTCAGCGTCCGCGGCCCCGGCGGCGAAGGTGCTGGTGCCCCGCAGCGGTGTGCCAGCATCGCCCATCGACACCGTGGGGGCCGCGTTGTCCACCAGCACGTCGGTGATGGTTTCCGAGTAGGTGGAAGCGCCCCCTGAGACGGCCACTGCGCGCAGGTCATAGGCGTCGTTGGCGAAGCTGCCGGTGGGCCAGGTGCAGTTGTAGGGGGAAGGCAGGTTCTGGCAGAGCGTGTTCCATTTGTTGGCCCCCGCCAAGGAATACTCCACCCGAACGGTGTAGGCAGTCCCGCCCGGGTTGTTGAGCGTGGCGGCGACATTCACGGTGCCGCGCACGATGTCGCCGGGAATCTCAAAGGCCACAGTGAAGGTGTTGGCCACCGTGGTTTGCACCGTGGATGAAATCGTGGTGAGTCCCGAATTGTCGGTGGCGACGGCACGGAGGCCGTAGGCCCCGTCCGGCACGGTCTGGGTGTTCCACTGGCACGTATAGGGTTCGGCCGCCCGGGTGCACAGCGTGGTCCATGAGCCGTTGGGCGGCAGGTACTGGATGACCACGCTGCGGATTCCCGTTTCGGCATCGCTGGCCTCCGCGGTCAGGGCGACGCTTGCCCGGACCGTGGTCCCGGGGCTGGCCATGGTGGCCGAAGGCGGCGTCCAGTCCGCAGCCGCGGCAAACGTGTTGGAGGCGTTCGCGGTGGAGGCCGTGAATGCGGCCGATGAGAAGGCCGTGGCGGTGGCCATCACCAGGACAACCAATGCGGCCAGGAGGCCGAGCGCGGCACCTGCCTTCCAGCGCCGAGAATGGTCAGAGGGAAGCGGATCTCCGACTGCCACTTCGCCGTCGTCTTCGCTGTCTGCTTCGTTGCCTTCGTCGTCCTCCTCATCGTCTTGGGAGGTGCGGGTGCCGAACACGGCAACGGCGACGGCGAGCAGCGTCAGCACGCTCCACCACGCGAGCGCGGCGAAGTTCCCGCTGCCCAGCCAGAGCCCGGGGAGCCCCACCGCGGGAACCAGGAGCCTGGCTTGCCCGGTGATCTGCCCCCGGTCCAGCGGGGTGCTGTCCACCTCGGTGTTGGCGTCGCCCGCGGTGACGTAGGTTCCGTTCGGGTTTTCTGCAACGATCCGATGGAGCCGGGTCTTCTCCACCCCGCCGGGCTCGGCCTCCGCCGGGCTGGTGAATTCCACGACGCCGCCCACCGGGACCTGCTGGGTTGCGCCGAAGTCCGCCGCGAGCACCACGTCGCCGGGGCTGATGTGCGGTTCCATGGACCCGCTCTGCACCACCGTGCCGTGCCAGCCCAGCAGGGCGGGCAGCATCGCCATCAGGGCAAGGCTCAACAACACGCCCAGATACAGCCGCGAGGCGAGGGACGCCAGAAACAGCGTCCAGCCGTCAGCGGAAAACAGCGGGCCCCACCGGGAGGGTTTCCGGGCGGACCCGGGTTCCTTCCGGTTCACAGGTTATGGCTGCCGTGGCCTCCCGGCTACGGCGCCGTGGGGGACTCGTCGGACTGGAGCTCCCACACCAGGTCGATGCCCACGCGGGCGCCCTGCAGGGCGTTGATCTCGTCCTGGCTCATGCCCGTGGTGTCAAAGCGCCAGGTGCCGCGGTAGCTTCGGGTTTCGCCGGGGGTACCGGCCGTCTCCCAGGGGGAGCCGCCGGTGGAGAAATCGTGGTTGGCCGCCGACAGCGCGGCGAGGGTCATTTCCGGGACGTTGTTGGTATGAGGCGTGAAGCCGGTGCAGTCGTTGAACGAGCCGCCCGTGCCCTGCTCCAGGTCGAAGTGGATCCGGTCCTGGAGGCCCTTGGCGCTGATCAGGTTCTGTGTGTAGGCGCGCACCACTCCCGGAACGTCGGACCCGGAGGTGACCACGATGCATTTTTGGCCGGTCTGGCCGGGGACGATGTTTTCCACCGTGAAGGCGGCCGCGCCCAGGTCGTCGTCGGTGAGGACGACGTTGCCGGTGCTCCAGGCGCTGCCGGCGTTTCGGGTGGAGGCGGTGAAGGCTGCCTGGGAACCCTGCCAGACCATGGTTCCGGCGAGCAGGATGGCCAGGGGGGCGGCGCCGAACATGGCGATCTTGCGGATATGTGCGGATGGGGGTTTCATGGTTGTTGCCTTTGTCTTGGGAATCGAGCTCATTGAATGATTTGCCCGGCCCGGCATAGTGCCGACCCGTCTCTCCCCAAGCCCCCAGGCGCTGAAACTCCGAATTGTATGGGATTGGCTACATGTCTGAGGGTAACCGCTATTTTCGCGGCATCCGACCAACCATGTCCTGTCAACTGTGGTTTCACTGTCCCTGGAGCATGGCGCGCTCCCAATTCGGGAAGGGCCAAGATCCGCTGGTCAATGTTTTCGCAGTGGAAAGGGATCACGGTTGGTCCGCCGCCGGGTTTCGTTAGCCGACCCCCAAGACCGGCTACGTAAATCACTATTCCGGGGATTCCCCAAGTTCACGGCCTGGTATTGCACAAGATTGGGGCAGTGTTTCGGCAGGATCCGTGGGCCAATCGTGAGCGTACCTTGCGCCTTTCCACCGTATTCCGGGCGATGATGTACCTCGGGGATCTGGCCCTGGGGAGAACCATGGAAGGGAAGCGCTCGTCATTTTCGTCTAATGGCGACTGCACTGGGTGTCCGAAGTCGTCTGCACTGCGATGGGCTGTCCGAAAGCGGAACCCTTAGCGGACGATTTAGGAGTTAGCCAATTTCCACCTTGCAGGTTTTGCCAGTTGGTTCTCCGGCCACAGTGAACTCAATATGTAGGAATCGAGCAGTATCAGGCGGTTCAGGAAGGTACACCCAAGTCGCTTCCCAATCGGTCCCGCTTCCAGCGACTTGCCCGACATCGCAGCGATATGTGGTTCCTATATCATCCGAGATATTCGCTCTAACAGGGCCAAGAACTAGCTGACCGGGCATGGCCGGCGAGTCCCCGGCCGTTTCCGCCCCGTCACGTTCCCTCAGGTTGGCCCACTGCGACATTTCCGCGACGTAGTGTTCGTCGCGGCGCTGGGTTTCGGGACTGCGAACCCCTTCGAGGTGGAGCCTTATTCCATGTGTCCCTAACCATCCGGCTGTAGCGACCGGAACGTCGACAACCACCTCGATCCCGACGAACCGCACGTCCACGCCATCGTTGGTTGCAACAATGTGATCCACGGGGGCAGAAATGATTGTCATCATTTGACCACCATAGCGTGTGGTTTTCGATCCCAAATGTTGCATCCCCAAACGCCAGAAAATGCGGCGCGCACCGTTCTATAGGGGAACCTCCACCGGACAGGGGGAAGGCCCGTTCCGGGTGTTGCCGGGGGAATCGCCCCGGGGCATGGACGTCAAGAGGCGTGCGCGCCAGCGGGAGATTTCGGCGGTGAAGTCCTCCCATTGGCCCGATTCCATCCACAGTTCACCCAGCTCGTTTTCCTCGGGGTCCTTCATGCGGTCAAGCACTGCCGCGGCCTTGGCGGCAAGGTGGTCGGGCAAGGGGTCCGGGCTTCGTGGCCAGGGCTGGGGGGCGTAGTTTTCATCGTCCTGAAGCATCTCTGGTTCGTTCCACGCGACGACAAGTGCGGCGGCTGCCAAACCGGCGGCCCCGTCCGAGCCGTCCACGTCATCGGATGAGCCCAGGACCGCGTCCAGGGCCGCATCGATCACCGAGGCAACCTCGGTTGCGGTGTTCGCATCATCGAACTCGTACCCGAAGTCAGCGGCGTCGTCGTTGCTGAAGACCGAGACATCCCATGCGCCCATGTGCAGTGCTCCTTCGTCGATCCCCGGGCCGCCGGAGGGGTGGCCTTGAGTGAGATTCTTGCATACCCTCCGGTCAATGTGAGCCGGAAACGCGCGAGCCTTGTTTGCGGTGCACCGGTGGCCATCGGCCGGCGACCCTCCATGCGCCCAAGGATCCGTCGAGTGGAAGCCGCAGGGCGGTCCGCGAGTGGCCTGCCATATCGGACAGGGTCATGCCTCGTGTTCGATGTAGCCGTTTCCATTCCTTTCCCAGTCTTGGTCCTCCGAGCCCGGAAGCAAACGGTGTTCCGGAACACGGAAGACGTCCGCCCAATCCTTGGGCCTGTCGTCCCATGCTTCGATCAACCACTTGGGAGGCCTGGCGTTGAAATCGAAATCGAAGTAGACGCAATTAGCCTGCAGGTCCCAGATGGACGCGGTGGGATCCATGGCGCGGACGCCATTGAATGCCACACCGCGGAACGGCTGGATTTTCGACGCCTGCACGATTCCCTCCAGTGCGCTCACCAACGTGAAGTTCACGAATTGCGGCCACCTGTCACGGGGCGGTAGGACCTCGATCTTCCCCGACTGGACGATCTCGAACTCCTCCACCTGGCCAAGCATGCCCCAGTCCGTGTGGCGGGACGCGCTTTTCACGCGTCGTAGCGTGACCTTGCGGGCCGAACCGGACAGGTCTTGGAGCATGTCGAGGGGTCCGCCGTCCACTTCCACGTCTTGGAGGGGAGGGGAGGCAAGGAATTGCTCCGTCACGCCACCGGCGTAGGGCATGATCACGCGTTTTAGGTTCAGCGTGCCGGCGGGGGCACCTGAGTAGGGCAGGATCCCTTCGCAGTTATGAATCAGGAGCTCGGAAAGCCGGGGCATGGACTCGATCCCGGTGAAGTCCACCGCGTAGCCTTCAAGGCTGATCGCGACGGCCTGGATATCGGGATCCTGCGAGGCTACTTCCGCGGCGAACAATCCGGACTCCGGCAATTGCTTAATGTGGGCAAACTTGACCGTCTCGCGGTTCCCGCCGAACGGTTTGCGGTCCAGTTTTTGCGTGCTCCAGATCAGTCCGGAAGCTGACTTGTGTTTTGCCACGGGGTCATCGATTCGTTCATGCCAGGGTGCTCACTGGCAGGATGGGGTTTCAGCCCATCCTGCCCGAGGAAGGGACAACTATCTCGCTGTCCGGATTGGATCACTCCGTGTCCCAGACGCGAACCCCCACTGGGACAGTGGGAAGCGCTCGTTCTTGGTCGCGCGGGGGAGCTGCCCAAGGTCGTGGCGATCAGGAGAGGCGGGTGCGCCAGCGGGATATTTCCGCGGTAAAGTCCTCCCATTGGCCCGATTCCGACCACAGTTCACCCAGTTCGTTGTCCTCGGGGTTCTTCATGCGGTCAAGCACTGCCGCGGCCTTGGCGGCAAGGTGTTCGGGCAGGGGGTCCGTGCTTCGTGGCCATGGCTGGGGGGCGTAGTTTTCATCGTCCGCCAGCAGCTCCGGTTCATTCCACGCGACGACAAGCGCGGCGGCCGCCAAACCCGTGGCCCCGTCCGAGCCCTCCACCTCGCCGGATGAGCGAATGACCGTGTCCAGGGCCCCCTCGATCACCGATGCGACCTCGGCTGCGGTGTTCGCCTAATCGAACTCGTACCCAAAGTCTGCGGCGTCGTCGTTCCCGAAGACCGAGACATCCCATGCGCCCATGTGCAGTGCTCCTTAATCGATTCCCTCGCCGACGGACAGCCGGCTTAGGGGAGATTCTTACACACCGCCTCGGTTAGCATGAGCCGGAAACGCGCGAGCCGGCTTCCGGTGCACGGGTGGCCATCGGCCGGCGAGGCTCAGTGCGCTCGGGGATCCGTGACGTGGACGCCTCTGGGCGGTCCGCAAGTGTCCGATGTGGCCGTTTCAATCCTCTTCGTCCCAGTGTTGGTCCTCCGAGCCCGGAAGCAATCGGTGTTCCGGAAGATGGAAGACGTCCGCCCAATCCTTGGGCCTGTGATCCCATGCTTCGACGAGCCATTTGGGAGGACTGGAAGTGAAACCGATCCACACGTAGTCGGCCTGCAGGTCCCAGATGGATGCGGTGGGATCCATAGCGCGGAAGCCATTGAATGCCACACGGCGGAAAGGCTTGATTTTCGAGGCTTGCACCAGGCCCGGAATCGAACTCACCAGCGAGAATTCCACGAACTCGGGCCAGTTGTCACGGGGCGGTTGGACCTCGATCTTCCCCGACTGGACGATCTCAAATTCCTCGACCTGGCCGAGCATGCCCCAGTCCGTGTGGCGGGACGCGCTTTTCACGCGTCGTAGCTTGACCTTGCGGGTCGAACCGGACAGGTCTTGGAGCATGTCGAGGGTGCCTCCCTCCACTTCCACCTGGTGGAGAGGGGGTGAGGCAATGAGGTGTTCCGTCACGCCACTCGTGTAGGGCAGGCGCAGGCGTTTCAGGCTCAGCGTGCCGGCGGGGGCACCTGAATAAGGCAGGACCCGTCGGCAGCCATAGACCAGGATTTCGGATAGCTGAGGTAGCGACTCGATCCCGGTGAAGTCCACATCGCTTTCCAGATCCATCGACACGGCTTGGATATCGGGATCCTGTGCGGCCACTTCCGCGGCGAACAATCCTGACTCCGGCGCTTGCCTGATGTCGGCAAACTTGACCGTCGAGCGGTGCCCCTCGGGCGATTTACGTTCAATTTGTTGTGCGCGCCAGATCAGTCCGGAAGCTGTCCTGTGTTTCGTCGTCACGGTGGCCTCGATTCGTTCATGCCAGGGTGCTCACTGGCTGGATACGGTTGCAGCCAATCATGCCCGACGAAACGACTATCACTGCGCAGTCCAGATCGGGATTCTTCGCTCCCTGACCGCCGACGGCCGCCGAATCCATGTGGGACGAATCCTCTACAGTTGTCCAATACGGTCCCGTGGCGTAGATCACCGGCACCGTGCCGCTTTTCGACACGACCCCTGAGGATCACCATGAACATCACGCCCCGTATTGGATCTGTCCGCCGCAAGGCCAAGGGGCTTGACGCGCGCCTGCGACAGCTCGGCATCCGCGCCACGGATTCCGGGCCCACCACCAGCGCCGGCACGGCACGGGTGGCGGTGGTCATCCCGGTGTTCAACGCGATGCCGTACCTGCGTGAGCTGCTCGAGTCGCTTGCCGCGCAGGACCTGGACCCGGCATTGTTCGAGGTGATCGCCGTCGACGACGGGTCGACCGACGGCGCGGCACAGGTGCTCCAGGACTTCGGTGCACATCATCCGAACTGGCGCGTGATCCGCCAGCGCAACAGCGGCTGGCCGGGCCAGCCCCGGAACGTCGGGATCGCCGCGAGCACCTCCGACTACGTCTTCTTCGCCGATGCCGACGACGTCCTGGGGTCCGAGACCCTACGCAGGATGGTGGCATTCGCCGATGAGCACCAGGTGGACGTGCTGGCACCGCGCATGGTCGGGATCGGCGGTCGGGGAATTGTTCCGGGAGTCTACACGAAGACCTTGGTCGACGCCCCGCTGCGCACGATCCTGGCCACCCTGTCCCCGCAGAAGATGGTCAGGCGCGAGCTGCTGGACACGCACAGCATCCGGTTTCCCGAGGGCCTCATCCGACTTGAAGATGGCATGATGCTCACCCGGTGCTACCTGGCCTCCCGGCGCAACTCCATCCTGGTCGACTACGACTACTACTTCATCCGTACCCGCGAGGACGGCGGCAACATCAGCTCCCGGCGCTCGGCCCCCGAAGAGTACACCAACTCCGTGGCAACAATCGCGCGGATCATCAAGGACAACCTGGAAGATGCCGGACAGACGGAGGTGCTGGTGCTTGACCTGTACCGACGCAAGGTGCTGCGCGCCTACGCCCCGGCACGATTCCGGGCCATGAACGCCCACACACGCGCCCGGACGCTGGCGGCGCATGCCCGCTTCGCCTCCGAACACATTCCCGAGGCCCTGGAGGCACACCTGGGCTTCCCGCATCTGCAACGCTCCCGCCTGGTCCGCTCCCAGGACGAGGCAGGCCTGCTGCGGCTGGCCCGAACCGAAGAGGACCTGAACCCGGCCTGCCGCGCGGAACTGCTAGCCTCCCCGAATGCCGGACTGCTGTTCGACCTGGGACAGGCGGTCGGCTACCAGGCGGTGCGGCTGCTCGCTCGGGCCCGCGGCGCCGATGCCACCATGGCATTCGACCTCGCCCGGAGCGGTGCCGGGCACACGCTGGCGTTGCCCCTGGCGGAGCTGTCCGGCCTGGGCCCCGTGCTGGTGGATTTCTACGTGCAGCTCCGGCTGGACGGTATTGACGGCCCGGCCCTGCGGGTGTTGGCCCCGGCCCGGGGATTGCCGCGGAACCTGGACGGGACCCGGCTCTATGCCACGGTTAAGGGATACCTTTCCCTTGACCAACGCGGCTGACAACCGCCGCCGGGTCGCCCTGGAAAACCTGTCAAAGCAATGGATGCATGGCCCCGGACACAAAGAACTACTTCTCTACGACGGGAACACCGTTGCACCGGAGCTGAAGATGGGCGTGGGATCGGCATTCAGCTTGCGTGACCGGCACAATAATGGAAAGCTGCAACGACTGACCTGAGCAGACTTATGCCGGCCGCTGCAACTGACTCTGGGGAATCCGTCTGGGAACCTTCCTCAACGTTTCCTTTTTCACTGATCCTCTAGTCCGAGATTCCGGAGATATGGCCATCTTTTGGCGTGGCGGGAACGTTCCCTTTGCGGGTGGTCGGCTCTCCGATGAAGCCGTCTTTTGCCAGATGGGACACAGTGCGGGATTCGGTCTCGCGCAGGAGTTCCGGTGGGTGGTTTCTGTGTCGTCCATGCCGATGCTTTCAGGGTGTTCTTTTGGCGAAGTGTTGGTGGTGGTGGGCTAGGCTCGCTCCCATGACAACGGCGACGATTTCTTTTGACCATCACCTGACCTTGCTTGAGATGTCTGCCGAATCGGCCGGCCGCACTATGGCTCAGCAAGTTGTGCGGACCGGGCGGTTCATCCATCCCGGGGACCCGATGGGGAGTCTTTTGGCTCATGCCTGGGAGGTGGATCGCAAGTTTCCGGGTATAGCCATGCTCGTTCCATACCTCCGAGTAGCGGTCAGTCCTTTGGCGGGCCCGACAGGGGCCAGGGACGGTCATTGAGCTCTTGCCAGAAGGCCTCCGCTGTTCGGGAGGCCGAAAGAATGGCCCCTGCTTCGAGGGCGGCGCCTTGAAGGAATCCGGCCGCGTTCCGGATTTCCTCCGCATAGGCGGCATGGCCCATGCGTCCGGCGCTGATGATGGCGGCGCATTTCTGCGCTTGGTGGCGGATCAATCGGACCGGGACACTATCCAGCTCGTCGGGTTTAGCAAGTAGTTCTTGGTACTTGTCCGGGTCTAGCGTTCCCATGGCTAGCCGCCGCTGCTTTCGCGCCGGAGTTCTTCCAGCTGGCGGCGTTCCTATTCAGGACTGGCCGTTCCAGCAGTCTGCTCTGCGTGGTAGTTGGGGCAGCTTCTTGAACCAGGGTCTGCAACATCGCAATTGATTCCGGAGAAATTCCTGGCCCTGCCGATCATTGCAGTCCCGCTCCCAAAGAACTGGGTGATGAGCCAGTTCAACCGTTCACGGCAAGATGGCTCCCAAGCGAGCGGTGTTGAGGACTTTCAAGAATGACAGACGCCATCGATTCTCCGCCTGGACAGAAAGAGTTGGAATACAAGGGGTGCTTGTATTCCAACTCGCTCTTAAAGTAGCCTCGCCAAACCGTGGCGGTCACCATCATGACTACTGAGAGAAGATGTCTCCTACATTGCTGCGAAGATCCAGATCACCAAGGCAATGGCCACAAGAACTCCCACAATCGTCCATACAAGGTTGCTTCCACGCATGCGACTAACTTCCGTTCTCTTCGTTCGTACCTCTCATCATTGACTTGGAGGACCCGCAAAACAAGACTTCGCGATGGGGTTGCATGGCGACGGCCTGGTTTCGCCACGTAGCGAACTGCGGGCTTTTCACGCCATCGAACACGCGGTAAGTCTTCTCTTCGCGGCGATCTTGCTGGGGGCGTGTCCGGTTCCGCGATGCCTGCAGCTGGCACATGTGGTTGTTCCTGAGGAATGAACCTTTCGTCGTCGCCAAGCAGGCCAGAAGGGCGAGGCAGAAGAGTTCAATAGTGCCGAGGGCCGCCACTCGGACCTTCGGTCAGCTCGCCGCCAGGAACCGTGGGGCTTCTAGGGTTCCGCGCAATCGCGGCAGATCCTCACACCATCGAATTCCCTGGCGGCCTGGCTGAGGTGCCGGACCACGAAGCATTCCCCGCAGACGAACTCGTCCGATCCCTGGGGAACGACCTCCACCACGAGTTCATCGAGCACGATCGCCCCCCGGAAGCTCGCTGCCCTCTGAAAGATCCGTTTCCTCCCAGTCGAATTGGACGCTTTGGGCGCTGGACGCATCCATTTGCCGGACGTCTTTCAAGGTGCGTTCGGAAGCTTCTGCCACCTCCGGTCGGGCTTCGTCGTAATCCTGGGCCATGGTCGTTCCTCCGGGCGAGTCTGGGCGTTGCCGAAAGTGTAGACCCGGGAAGCGGGGCGGGCAATCCGGAATCCTGAGCGGGCAGGATGCAGCCAATCGTCCACCCGCTGGAGCCCACATCGCTGGTGGAACATCCAGCCCCGCGCAGATCTTGGATACCACCTCAGAGGTCGACCTGTCCAAGATTCGGATGAGGAATTCCGGCCACCCGGCCCGGGCTACTGGTGGGGTGTGCCGCACGAGAATCGACTTATGGGACATGGTGTTTCGTGTCCTGGTGCTGAAGTATTGGTGAAGTAGCCGCGGTGGAGCTTTGTCGTCGTCTGACTGGGCCGGGACCGCGCATGAGCCTGTGTCGCCAGAGTCAGCGGGAACACCCCTCTAATACATGATGAAGATCGTGCCGCGCTGAGCAGCAAGCCAATGGTTGGCCCTTGCATTGCCGAGGGTTTGGACGCGGCCCGAACTGAGTCGATAAGCCCACAAGAAGCCCAGGACTCTGACGTGGAATTCCCCCAAGAATCGTTCAAACCCCCGACAACGGTGGGCCCTCTCGCAAAGGGGGCTTGAGCCGATCCTAGCCAAGGCGACCCCGGCTGACTAGATGCTACTCGGATCACATTGTGCGGTTGCTATTCCTGGTGAGTCGCATCCCTACTGGCTGGCCTGATGGGCCGACTGGGGCAAATATGGCCGCAAGACAGTCCACGACGAAAGCGGAAACCAGTCCTGGGAAACATGAAGGTTGCCCCCTGGGATCAGGCCGGCCGCTCGATCTTCGCTTTCGGACCAATATCCATGATCCGAATCGCGCACACATCCGGTCAGGGCTCGAAATGTGTGAGTGCGGGCGACCTGGCAAATCGGGAGACCACTTCGAAGGCAACGTCATGCAGCTTCTGGTTGCGGTTGCTCGATGCTTTGCAAAGTACCTCGAAGGCTTCGGCCGCTGTGCAACGGCTCTGGGCCATCACTATGCCGCGGGCCAGGTCAATGGCAGTCCGGTATTCCAGGGCGGCGGACAGATCCTCCGTTTTCCGCTCGGCATCCGCGATCCTCAGTGCCATGCGCAGCGCCCGGCTGCCTTCATCCGCGAAACCCAGGGCGTCCGGTGCCAAGCCATTGCTGAAGATGTCGATTTCGCCAGCAAAAAGATTCAGTGTGGCGGTTGCGCGCGGTCCCACGTCCAGCGGAATCACCAGTAGGCCGGTAAATCCCCGTACCGTCATCTCGCGTTCGAACCCGGGCCAGCGGGAATCGGACGAGTCCGGCAGTATCACCGGCAACCCGGTACGCAGCGCGTGTCGGAAAGGTCCTTCGTCCAAGAATTTCCCCACACCCTCGAGGAGAACCACTCGGGCGTCGCTTCCGGCGATGGTCGCCGGGTGTTTGTTTCGATGCAGGGCCACCGAACACTCGACCCTCGCGCCGAGGACCCGTGACAGTGCTGCGGATGCGTGGACGGCCAGGCTCTCCAGAAGGCCTTGGAGGTCTTCCATTTCCGATACCAGGTCGCAGAGCTCCCCAAAAAACATCCATTCTTCTCGGCGTGTCCATGACACTGAACTTATGGCAGTGGAACCCGGTACACAACAACGGTCCCTAATCCCCTGAACACGTTGTCCGCGTCACCGACCTGCACCGGAAATTCCCGAAATCACGGTAGGTCGCTGAGCTCTCTGTCGTGCCATCACACGGGCGGGCGACACCACCATTGTCCCCTCGGCGTGAATTCTCGGACCAATTCTCACTGGACTCCGAGGGGCGGGGAACGCATCTGGCGGGTAAATGTTTTCCTGGTTGGACATGGCAGGTCCACGAGTTTGAACGAAGTTTCGTGGCGTGTCCGGGGCTGTACGTTCCCGGAAACCGCGCCTACCCTGAAGGTGCTGGCTTCCGCCGTTCTCCACGAATATGGATCCCGGGTACCAATTAGCGGTCCGTGCATGGCCCAACACTGATCTTGCAGCATGGGTTGACGCAACGTGAACGCGACAGCCGTTGAATGCATATTTCAGGAGGAAACCATCGAAATCCTTCACCCGGACGCTGACGCATCGGAGTCCCACCCACTCCGGCTGCTCCTCGGCGGCAAGCTTGAGCCGGACCTCCTGCCCATGTGCTCACGGCCTTCGTGCGATGTCTGCCAAACGGATGAATACCTGGTGTTCGAGAAGTTTGCTCCCGTCTGGCACCCGGGAACTTCCCGTCCCGTTGCGTGGGACGTCGATTGCTGGTGCGGCAAGTGCGAAACATATTACGGATTTCGCACACCGGCAGTTTCCCGGGACCGGGACATGGTGTAATCAAACAGCTAGGGGTGATGACTGAGCCTCGGTTCGCGCATATGTCAGTGGATCATCTCGGTAACGGAGGGACATGGAGGCAAGACATGCGTAGTTTTGGTGTGGAGGAAGAATCTTTTCTGCTGGACGTTTTCACCGGTCTGCCGGCGGCACCCTCCGCCTCGGCGCGGGCCGAGATGCTCTCGCTCGCCGTCGAGGGAACCACCACCCAGGGCGAGTTCTTCGCCTGCCAACTCGAGAGCAACAGCCCCGTCATGGAAACCGGGCAAGAAGCCCTTGAAACGGTGCGCGCCTACCGCAGGGCGCTTTCGCGGGTCTCCCAAGAGGCAGGTCACGCCGCGGTGGCGCTGGGGACGCCGCCGATGATCTCCGGTGCACCGGCGCAGGTAAGCCCCTCGGACAGGTACCGAATCATCAATGAATTCTGCGGCACCATCGCCGCCGAGCATTACCTCTCGGGTCTGCATATTCACGTGGGCGTGGAGGATTCGTCCGCGGGGGTCACCGCCCTGAACGAAGTACGCCGCTGGCTTCCCCTCCTGACAGCGATTGGCTCCAATTCGCCGTATTGGAAGGGTGCCGATTCCGGGTTCGCATCGTGGCGCAACATCCACTACCGACGCTGGTCGGTACAGGGTTTCCCCCCGCGCTTCATCGACGCCACGGACTACGAGCGCAGGATGCAGCTCATGATGGACGCCGACGCAGTGCTGGATTCCGGCCATATCAGCTGGGCCGCACGACTCTCCACCCGCTATCCCACTTTGGAAATCCGCGCGGCGGACTCCCAGATGAACGCCTCCAACACCGTGCTGATCGCCCTGATCGCCAGGTCCCTGGTCGATGCCAGCCTCAACGGTGCCGCCACGGGCTTCGACCCCCTGCCGGAAGCCCTGGATCTGGCGCAATGGCAGGCGGCAAAATTCGGGTTGCGCGGAAACCACGTCAATCCCGTCGACGGGAAAGGAACCTCCGCCGCGCTCATGCTGGCGTCCATGATGGATTTCATCCTCCCGGAGCTCAAGAAAAACGGGGATGACGAGTACGTGATCGCAGGACTCGCCCGCATCATGGAACAAGGGACCGGTGCAGGGCTGCAGCGGCAGCACTTCCACCAGGGTGGATTCAACGCCGTGCTCGCCCGGGCCCAGGAGCTCATCACCGACTAGCCTCCGGGTGCCCGACCAAATCCTCATCCAGCGGACAGGAACTGCAGGAGGAAACCTCTCCACAAGTGGCGCGGGAGCATCGCGGACGCCCAGGAAATGACCAATAACCGGGAGGCCCGCGGCTTCCCCCAGGTCGACAAACCGAAAACGCTGCGGCAGGAATCGCTGAGCCATGTGTTTTCCCGGCCGGCACCCAAGGACCGGTACCTGATGCAGCGCCACATAACCTTTGCGCGGCTACGCCACGAGACAACTCCTCGTGCGCACTCCCTGGTTTTCCAGCGTGAAGTGTTCAGAGCGGCCTTTCTGGGTTTCGGGTTCCCTGGCCGTGCCATGACGGTCTCCCGAAACACCTTTCCCCTCGAGTGGGCAGCGCGTTCTTGTCGCCGCCAAAGGCGCGAGACCTGGTGGAATCCCTGCACATCTCGATGGACTGTCGATCGGGATTGGTGGTGTGCGGCGGTGCCTGGCGCCGATGTAGCCCCGCGGTCCTTGCCTTGGTCTGACACCCGACCGTAGCATTGCGGCAGGGAAGGCACTCTTCCTGTTCGGCTTCCGGCCGGTGGCGATACGAATCCAGAGAAGGACGCAACGATGGCAACAGGCACGGTCAAATGGTTCAATTCCGAGAAGGGTTTTGGCTTCATCGCCCCCGATGACGGATCTGCGGATGTTTTCGCGCACTACTCGGCGATCGCCAGCAGCGGCTATCGCTCCCTGGAAGAGAACCAGAAGGTCCAGTTTGAAATTGTGCAAGGACCCAAGGGGCCGCAGGCGGAGAACATCCACCCGTTGTAAGCACTTGGCCCGGGGTAGGCCACTCGGCCCTTGCCGCAACCCGGCCCAGTGATCCGGGGCGGCAGCACCGGGTCCGTGCTTTTGGCGCAGACATTGCGGAAGGGGTTCGGAAATGGCGCAGGGCTTCAACGGCACGAAACCACTGAAGCCTTTCTGCGCGATCGTGGTTTTCACCTCTCCCGCTGTGGCGACGCCACGGGCGCCGATGGGTTAAGGCAACCCTAGTGCCGGTAGTTCGGGTAGTCGGGGTACCGGTAATCCGGCCCCCAAAACGGCCCATATCCGTAGTGGTCCAGGATGCTGCCGTAGGTGTCGCGTTCCTGGACCAGGTCGGGATCGTAGACAGGTGCGCCGGTGAGGTGTTCGCGGGTCTGGTCGATCCGCACTTCGTCGTTGGTGATGGAAGTGATGGCGTCGGGGTTACTGGCTTCCACCAAGCCGCGCCGCTTGCCCGTACGTGGCAATTCCACCAGGACCTGAAAACGACACTGAAGCCCTGCGACGGAGTTATGCATAGGCGCTTGGGGGGGTCCCTCGGCGGACGGAATGGAGGACTATGTGAGAACGCAGCAGGTCGCTGCAGCCACGATCCTCGGAAAGGGCCACACCATGACCAGCCACACAGCACATGCCGGCACCGAGCGCACCAACGTCCAGAAGGCGACCTTGGCCGTCGGCGCCGTGTTCCTGCTCGTCGGAATCCTGGGGTTCATTCCCGGGGTCACGACCAACTACGACCAACTCTCCTTTGCCAGCCACCATTCGGAGGCGTTGCTGTTGGGCGTATTCCAGGTGTCCATCCTGCACAACATCGTGCACCTGCTCTTCGGCATTGGAGGCATCGCGCTGGCCCGGACCCGCGGCTCGGCCAGGAACTACCTGCTTTGGGGCGGGGTCATCTACCTGGTCTTGTGGATCTACGGGCTGGTCATCGACCACGACAGCGACATGAACTTCGTGCCGTTGAACGACGCGGACAATTGGCTTCACCTGGTGCTTGGCATCGGCATGGTCGCCCTCGCCCTGCTCCTGACACGCCGCACGCACCACACCACGCGCGCAGAGGCAACACCCTAGATTCCGCGAGCCGGAAATCAAACGTCCCGGGTGACGCAAACCAGGGAATCTTGATCGATCATCCCGGGCGGCCGCCGCAGGTAGCGGCCGAACCCAGCGACCGGCGTCGCAGGGCCGTGTGTGGACTCTCCACGCAAGGCCTTGCGCTTTTTCCGGGCCGGCTCTCACCTGCCCTTATGCCTGCCGATCCTCGCCCCGGAAACGACCGGCGTCGGTGCCTGGCCGGGGTGCGGCGAGGTTCGTCCAAGGTGGCCCGTTGTCAGGGAAGAGCGATCAACAGCAACCTGTGCCGTTTTCCGGGTCCCCGCGTTCGCCGGTGAGGACGGAAACGGGTTGGGCGCAAGCCTCGCCCCTCCACGCCTCACGGCCTTCCCTGACAGCGAAAACCGCAATCACCAGACCGGCCACCGGGTCTGCCCAGGCCCAGCCAAGAAGACTGTTGAGCAGCAAGCCCACCAGGACGGCGGCGGAGAGGTAGGAGCAGATCAAGGTCTGCTTGGAATCGGCCACGGCCGAGGCCGATCCCAGTTCTCGGCCGGTGCGACGTTCCACCAGGCTCAGGAAGGGCATCACGGCCAAGCTCACGGCAGCCAGGATCATGCCAACGCCGTTGTGTTCCGCCTCCGTGATGCCGGCCAGGGTCAGCCCCGCGCTGACGCTCACATAGGCGGCGAGGCCGAAGAAGGAAATTGCGATCAGGCGCAGGGCCTTCCTTTCCCGGTGCTCTGGATGAGGTGAGGCAAACTGCCAGGCAACGGCGGCGGCGGAAAGGACTTCCACGATGGAATCCAGGCCGAAGCCGATCAAGGCGACCGAGGACGCCGCAGCGCCGGCGGCAAGGGCAATAATGGCCTCGATGACGTTGTACGTGATCGTGATGCCAACGATGAGCCGTATGCGGACCTTGAGCAGTTCGCGGCGCTCCTGCCGGGCCGTGGCAACGTTCAGCATGCGCACTCCGGACCCACGCAGCAATCGGGTTCCACCTGCAGGACCACACGCAGCAACTCTTCCATGGCGGCGCTCAGCTGCGGATCGCTCAACCGGTACAGGGAGCGCCGGCCTTCGGGCACTGCCTCGACCAGACCGCAACCGCGCAGGCAGGACAACTGGTTCGACATGACCTGCCGGGAAACCCCCAGGGCCTCGGCAAGATCCGAGGGGAAGGCGGGGGCCTGCCGAAGGGCAAGCAGGACACCCGCGCGAGTCGAGTCGGAGAGGGCATGGCCGAAACGCGCCAGGGCGGCGGTATGCGAGATGGTCGCTGTCGTGGTCATGAAACGATAATGCAGAAAAACGTGAATTCACGTCATCGTTGCATGGTGATGGTCTCGGTTGCTACGCGAAAACGACCCAGAGCGCCCCGATCCCCCGACGGGAACCACACGCTGTGGCTCCTGGCCACGCGGGGCGGCCTTCCTTCCGCCACAAATGGCGGTTCTCGCCGGGAATCCCAGACACCATGGACGGACCAGGCCGAGACATATCGGGACGAAGAGCCGCAGCTAATTTGCATGGGCCGGCGGTCCATGACACATGCTCGATTGCCGGCGAAACACCGCCAACCTGGACGGCCTCGCGGTGTGCCGGAGTAATGAAACAGAAGCTGCAGAGGAGCACGGAAACCGTAGGCCGAACCTTGACGCACTCGCGCGGCAAGAAGCTTGAAACACCCAGCGCTAGACGCGTGTGGGACCCGACAAAATATCGAGTCCCACAGCGTGCACCGGTCAAAGGATTCAAGTTTCACCAGTACGGCGACTGAAAGCTCCGTTAAACCCTGCAGTTGCCTGAAAATAGCTTATCAGGTCGCTTTTCGCAGTCGAGGGATCCGTTCAGGCGGATCCTTTAGTCTTCCTTGCTATGTCGCAAGACATCGGTGACAGTTCTGCCTCAACACCTCGGTGACAGTTCCGGGGGTTTTGGTGGTGACACTTCCCGTGGTGTTTACGGGGTTTGGGGCGTCGCTTTGCATGACAGATACCGCATGCACCCCCTGCCTCGGATACGCCGTCTGGCCGAAAACCCGGCCGCCCCTCGCGGCCATGCTGTGCCTTGTTCGGCCGGCAGCCGCCGGGGGTGTCCGGCGGCAAGCCCTGGGATTGATCGCAGACTAAGGGTGAGTCATGAAGGGGCCTGCGAGGATGAATTCCCTCCCGCCACCGCTGTCCCGTCAAAGGATCGCTTACGGTATGAAAAACTGCCATTCACGCAACTCGCTCGAATGGCATTTTTAGCGGCTAGCTTCGTAATGACAATGAGGTTTATGCCCCGCGAACGGGCTTGGTCACACTAAGACGACCCATTCCGCGTAGAAGATGCCGAGGGCGACGGCGACGCAAAGACCTGAAATGATCCAGAAGCGGGCCACAACGGATATCTGTGGCCAGCCCTGCAGCTCGAAGTGGTGATGCAAGGGAGTCATCCTGAAAACACGTTTGCCGCCGGAGATCTTGAAGAAGCTGACCTGGATGATGACGGACAGCGTGATCATGACAAAGAGGCCGGCCAGGATGACCAAAAGAAGCTGGGTGCGCGAGAGGATGGCGAAGCTTGCAATTGCGCCGCCGAGTGCCAACGCCCCGGTGTCACCCATGAAGATTGTCGCCGGGGATGTGTTCCACCAGAGGAATCCGACGAGTGCACCACACATCGCGCCTGCGATCAGTGCAAGATCCATAGGGTCACGCACCTCGTAGCAAATATTGGCCGCCACCCCGGGGGTACCGCAGCCTTGGTTGAACTGCCAGATTCCCATGAGCATGTAGGCACCGAAAACGAAGATCGAGGCGCCCGTGGCCAGCCCGTCGAGGCCGTCCGCCAGGTTCACGCCGTTGGAGGCGGCGGTGAGGATGAAGTTGGCCCACAGGACGAACAGAATGACCCCGATTGGTGGACCGGCGACGGCCAAGTCGATATCCGTGTCCCGGACAAAGGAGATTGCGGTGGAGGCGGGTGTGCGTCCGTTTGCATCGGGAAAGTTGAGGGCGAGGACAGCGAACGGCACCCCGACCAATGTTTGGCCAATAATCTTCGCCGGTGCGCTGAGCCCGAGACTACGTTCCTTGGAAATCTTGGCGTAATCATCCAAGAAACCCACAACGCCCATGCCAACGGTAGTCATCAGCAACAAAAGCCCCGACGCTGTCGGGCCGCCTGATGCCCCGGTCATCATCGCGAAGAGATGCGTAGCGAAGTAGGCGATCACCACCGAACCGATGATGACCACGCCACCCATCGTGGGTGTTCCACGTTTTGTGTGATGAGAGCTGGGGCCATCTTCGCGGATGAATTGGCCGTAGCTCTTCTTCGCCAGTAGACGGGTAAAAAGTGGGGTTCCGGCCAAAACCAATATTAAGGCTATGGACGAAGCCATGAGTAGTGCTACCACGTGAGGTGCCTCCTTGGGGTCCCGGACCGAATCCAAGGGATTCGGGTTGCGACTGAGAATCATCGTCGGGCACCGCCGTCGAGTCACTTGGGGTCAATGCTATCTGTTCGCCCAGTTCAGACCATGATTATGAGACTGAATCTGCGAATGTCGTTTCCTTGCCTATTTTTGTCCGCAAGAGTGAGATAAGGCTGTTACTTTCATAAAAGTGCCTGCCCCCAATGATCAGTCCGAGTTCCGGAGGAAAATTCATATGTCGCAGGATACCAATGACGACACCTTTGCCGAGGCATACTCGATCGCAAACGAGACTAGTCTTCTTAATGAATTCTATGAACGACCGGCGATGCTGAATCTCGCGGGTGAAGTTCGCAATTGCCGGATTCTTGACGCCGGTTGCGGCTCCGGACCGCTTGCGAGAGCACTCCTTGACCGCGGTGCCACCGTGAGTGGATCTGACGCTAGTGAAGCCATGCTCAATTTCGCCAGGAAAAGACTTGGTGAAGAGGAGGACCTGCTCGTAGCCGATTTTGGCCAGCCGCTGCCGTTCGCTGATGACCCGTTAGATGACGCAATGGCCTCGTTGTCTTCCACTATTTGGAAGACTGGGTGGATGCGCTAAGGGAGATGCGGCGGGTCCTGCGGCCTGGTGTCAGGCTCATCATGTCGGTAAACCATCCGATCCTTTACCCGTGGAGAGTGCGGCCGGCAATTCCTCGTGCAAGACTGGCCCAATGCCACCGTTCACGTTGTCTACCTCCACATCCATATCTGATGCAGAGATCCTTTCGCCGTACAACTCAGTTGGCTGGACGGACTACACCAACAGCCCGGATTTGCTCTTCCAAGCGATCAAAAGTTCTTCTTTTGTCGTATCCGCCTGGAACAGGGTGCTCATCAAGGATGACGAGACCCAACGGCGTGCTTTCTACCAGTCCTTGGGGCTGACCGAGGGATCTGACTTCAGCACCGGAACGGTGCGTGTCTTTGCTGAATTTCGGTAGCGCCGGATCAGCGCCGGGGCGGGGGATCTAACGCTGCATACTCTGCTATTCGAGGTGAGATCAGAAATGTGCGACCGGACCGATTAGGGAACGTCCCACAGGACGGTCAAAGGGCCTGCTGAAAACGGCGGGTTGATGGTTCAGGGAAAACGTGGTGAAACCCAGTCTTGGCCATCGGCCGGCCAAGGGGCCGACTCACCCGGTCTACCAGGCCGCATGTCCGCTGCCCGGCGACCATTCCCGGCAGCGGCCCACAGCCAGTTATGACCCTGCGCAACGCTGTCACCCGAATTTCATGGCCAATGGCCGGGATTTCATCCCCAGCGTTTACCCTATGACTTATGCATGTCGCAGCAAGTACAGCCAGGGCCATCGGACGGGCGTTGCTCCCCCGGCATCCGGCCCAGGGCATCGCCCTCGGCTTTGGAACGGCCATTGCCGTCGGGACGGCCGTGCTGATGCTCCCGATGGCCAAGATCGGCCCCGGCGGCGCCGGGTTCCTCGAGGCCCT